>CAMVPZ010000091.1 GCA_947169505.1 uncultured Pseudomonadota bacterium | reverse complement strand
CCCAACCGCATATCCACCACGATATCGAATCCAAATATAAACAGACATCATGATAAACGACACCAATATTGCCAAAACGCCACCACGGATTAATTCGCCACCGATTTTTGGACCAACAACTTGCACTTGGGAATACGTCACATTATCGCCCAAAATATTTTTAATTTCTGCCACACGTTCGTTTTGTTGTTCATCTGTTGAACCCTTTGGCAAACCAACACGTAATAAAATCGCATCACCATCAACAGATTGCAATTCTGGTTTGAATGCTTCCAAATCATGTCGCATTTTATCAATGGTATAATCAGCGGTCACTGGTTTAACCTCCATCGAAATACCACCCGAAAAGTCGATACCATAATTAAAACCTTTGAACATAATTGATAAAATAGACAATACAATACAAATCGCAGAAATCCAATACGACAACTTACGATATTTCATAAAATGCAGTTTCATACATTACCCCTTTTGCACTTTCTTATTTATTTTTTATATAACCAATCTTTCTGCTTTTGCCGTTCATGTAGTAATCTACAAAAACACGTGTCAACAACAGACATGTAAACAATGTAGTCATCACACCAATTGATAATGTGACCGCAAATCCACGAATTGGACCCGCCCCAAATTGGAACAAAATCAATGCGCAGATTAAATTGGTTAATTCACCGTCCATAACTGTTTTCGTAGAACGAACAAAACCATAATCAACAGCACGTAATGTTGGTGTTCCCGCTTTTACTTCGTCCCTGATTCTTTCAAACGGCAAAATGTTTGCGTCCACAGCCATACCCAACGTCAACACAATACCCGCAATTCCAGGCAATGTTAATGTTGCACCAAACAAAGCAGACACACCAATAATCATCAATAAATTCACGATTAAAACGATATCTGCAAACAAACCAAATATACCATATAACATTATCATAAATACCAACACGAATACGACACCAACAATAGAACCGATTTTACCCGTGGCAATAGTATCTGCCCCCAAACCGGCACCAACAGTGCGTTCTTCGATAACTTCTAATGGTGCAGGCAAAGCACCAGACCGCAATAATACCGCCAAATCTTTTGCACCCTGAAGTGTAAAGCCACCAGATATTTGTCCACGACCACCCGGAATTGGTTCACGAATTGTTGGCGCAGACAAAACTTTGTCATCCAAAACAATCGCAAAACGTTCATTAACATGTTCTGTGGTTAATTTTGCGAAACGGCGTGTTCCAGATGCATCAAATTCAGTTGTCACCACAGGCATACTGTTTTGATCAAACGAAGCTTCTGAATTTTTCAAACTGTCGCCAGACACTTCTACACGAGTATACACAGGAATCTTTTGTCCCGGGTTTTCCATATATTCTAAAAACATAGTTCCACTTGGCGCATGCCCAGATTGTAATTGTTCATTTGTAATATTTTCATTGACCAAATGGAAAGACATTTTTGCAGTTTTTCCAATTAATTCTTTGATACGTTCTGGATTATCAACCCCCGGTAATTGAACCAAAATATATTTTCCCCCTTGGGATTGAATAGACGGTTCTTTGGTCCCCAGCGCATCAATACGACGACGAACAATTTCAATACTGCGATTCATAGCATCACTTACCATTTCTTCACGAGCCTTGGACGTATAAGAAATTGTTAACATTTTACCATTCGAAGAAACATCAGCATTTCCGCCCAAAACACCACGAAGACGACCTTTGGCTTTTGAAACTTCATCATCATCACGAACAACCAAAGTCACTTCTTTCCCGGTATTACGCAAATCAGAAAAACGAATAACGCCTTTGCTTCTGTCTATCATGGCGCTGCGCACTTCGTCATAAAGTTGTGCGTATTTTTCTTTTAACATGACTTCGGTATCAACTTCTAATAGCAACTGTGCACCACCTTTTAAATCCAAACCCAACGGGATTGGTTTTATCCAAGATGGAAAATACGGAGCCAATTTCGGCGATAGTGTTGGCACAGCTAACAAAACACCAAACAAGGCAATAAAAATAATAACTAACTTTTTAAACATGATACACCCCTGAAAAACTATTCAATACTTGCAACAGCGTTTTTGCTTACTTCTATAACAACACCTTTTGCGATTTCCAAATCAAGTGTTTTATCATTAACTTTCTTTACTGTTCCATAAATGCCGGCAGCCAACACACGATTACCAACCTTGATACTGTCCAACATTTTTTGGTATTCCGCCATACGTCTTTTGTTTGGACGTATCATAAATAAATACAAAATAGCCATTATAACAATACAGTATATCACCATTCCCCACATACCATCTTGTGGTTGTGGCATTGGTGCATTTTGTGTCACTTGATTTGCAACTTCTATTGTTTCATTCATGAATAATCTCCTTTTTTATACAACAACCCTAGTAAAAAAAAGAATACAAGTAAAGAGAAAATATAGTATTATCCCCTTTCAAACATTGTATCCAATTCGGCTATCGATATAACCTTGTATACAGGGCGACCATGA
>CAMVPZ010000090.1 GCA_947169505.1 uncultured Pseudomonadota bacterium | reverse complement strand
ATATTGATTTTACAAAAGCCAATTTTTATTACCGTAATTCAGATGGAACTGTGGGTGAAAAAATTGCCGATGGAAACGATTCAACAAATCGCTTTACTGCGTCTTCACGTGACGCAGAAGATGGTGGTTTGATTGACTTATCAAACGAAGCCCGTGCCAAAGGGACAATCGTTGGAACTGCTGCCGGTGGTGCGCTTGGCGGATTTGCAGGATACCAAGGTGCCAAAGATGAAATAACCGAACGTTTATTGGCGGCACAACGTGAATACGAAGATTCTTTGACTAATTTCGTATGTATGACGGGCGCTCGTTACTTGGCCCCTTATAATGGTTATGCTGAAATTCCTGATTTCAAAAAACCAGAACAATAATATAATTTTATTTCCGTTTATATGCCAAAACCAACGGTACCATTTTATCACGATATTGTGATGGGATTTTTTCAATTGGTATCAATAATGAATTCTTTTGTCCTGCGGACATCTTTGGCAATTCAGCACCATCTTTTGCGTTTATAATTTTATCCAAACACACCGAAACTTTATCAGTAGTCAAAGGCAATATGAAATGAATTGTGTCGCCAGCCCGAATTTCATTACGTAATTCAAATGTTATATTTTTATCATCTATTGCAGTTATAACACCGGCTGCATGATAATTGGAATTCGAATGTGTTGTTTCATAATCGTGCGCATCCGGTGGTAATGGTCCATCAAAAAACGCAACAGTATATCCACGTGTTTCAAGCACGTTTAAATCGTCCATAAATGGCGCAGGATTAAAGCTTTCTGGATTACGGGCATATTCATCCAGCGCATTACGATATGCACGCACAACACTGCCTACATAATATTCGCTGCGGTTTCTGCCTTCGATTTTTAATGTATCAGGATGGGATTCAATTACTTCCTGTAATCTTGGCATTAAACATAAATCTTTGCTGTTCATGATATATGCACCACGATTGTCTTCTTCGATTGGCATTTCAATACCAGATTCTTTTTCACGCAAAATTACATCATATTTCCAACGGCATAATTGCGCACATGCCCCACGATTAGACGGCCGCCCAGTGATATAATTCGACAACAAACACCGCCCAGAATAAGACATACACATTGCGCCATGTATAAATATTTCCAAACCGATATCCGGACATTGTTCACGAATTGATTTGAATTCATTATGTGATACTTCACGTGCCAACACACATTGCACAGCGCCCGCATTTTGCCAGAATTTAACCGTGGACGCACTGCATATATTCGCCTGGGTCGATATATGGATTGGAATATCTGGATGATGTTCTTTAACCCACATTAAAACCCCGGCATCAGATATAATCAACGCATCAGGACGCAGATAATTCAAAACTTCGCTGACCCGGTCCATATTTTCATAATCACGATCATGTGCAAATAAATTAAATGCTAAATAAACTTTTTTACCATGTACGTGTGCAAAATCTATACCCTCTTTGACTTCATCCACAGTAATTTTCGCACGTGCACGCATAGAAAATCCGGGCAATCCCGCATAAATAGCATCTGCGCCGTAAAGTACGGCTGTTTTAAAAGCATCCAACGTTCCAGCCGGTGCCAAAAGTTCAGGTATTTTTTTCATAAAAGATATTTTAACAATGATTTTTTTGATTTCAATATTAAAAAACGGGCAATTTGCCCGTTGTGTTATAAACTTTTTATCGCTTCCAGCGCTTTCAATGTCAAGGCCGCTTCCGCCTGCTGTTTTTTTCTTAACGTTTTTGTTGCAGATAATCTTTTTCCTTTTGCCTTTGCCTCTTCTAATCGTTTTTGTTCTTCTTTTAATTTTTCTTTTAATTTTTCTTCATGATCATCTATTATATTCAATATTTTTTCAGCCATTTGATATCTAACTTTTTGAATTTCAAGTGCTTCACCCTCTACATCAAGCGGTCTGCAATCTTTTTCTATAATCAATTTGCCCTTTTGACCACGCACAATAATTTTTGAAGCAAATTCCAAGCTGGTTCCAAGGATATAAAAAGCATCATCAGTAAGATACTTTTCAATCACTTCATCTGGAAGTTTGATTTTATCGAGATACACCACTATATCAAAAGTATCAAATTTGTATGCTTTGGCCTTACTGCGGTCTGTCACACCTTGGGCTTTAAAAGTTTTTGATTTTTTGATTTTTTTGATAAGTTCTGAAAACAATGCTTTTTCATTTTTAATTTCAGTTTGAATTGACATAAGAGTCCTTCCTTTCTTGTTTTACTGTAATTATAGCACACATATATCAAAAATACAATTTTTTTTAATTTGTGCTTGATTTTGTAAAATAAAACATATAATATATGGACACCTTGCCGGTTTAGCTCAGCTGGTAGAGCATCTGATTTGTAATCAGAGGGTCGTTGGTTCAAGTCCGACAACCGGCACCATAAAATTTTGCCCACACTGATGACGTGCGGGTTTTATTTTTTCTTTTTGGCTTTTTTAACCGCATCTATGACTTCATCAAAAAC
>CAMVPZ010000089.1 GCA_947169505.1 uncultured Pseudomonadota bacterium | reverse complement strand
TTATCGAATAAATCTGTGAATTTTTCTTTCGGTTTCGCCATACGAACCGTTATATCACCAACTATTTCATCTGCATCAAAACAATGCATTGGTTGTGCCAAATCATAGCATATATAATTGGTAGCGTCCACAGGTGCATTCTTTGGATTTATTCCCGCAGCCAACAAACGATTTTGAATTGTTTTGTTTGACGGCGCATTTTTAATCCCATGAATTTCACAAAAACGATATGTTGGACATGCATCGCTTGCAAGCAAATTTACTTTGCGTGAACCTTTGACTTCTTTTAATTCTGGGATTTTTTCATCCGTAAATTTACCAGCACCAGCGGCAGATAAATCCAGCGCAATTCCACGCACTGATAAATAATCTGGACGATTTGGTGTGATAGATGTTTCAAAAATCGCAGAAGCAGAACCAGACAGGGCAGATATTGGTTGTCCAATTGTTTCTTTTGATTCATCCAATTCTATGATTCCACTGTGGTCATCATTAATACCCAATTCTTTACCACTGCACATCATACCATTGGATACAACACCACGTAATTTACCGCTTTGAATCACCATATCACCAATTTTACATCCCGGAATTGCCAGGCTCGACACCAATCCCACACGAACATTTGGCGCACCACAAACAACCTGGCGCAAAGTCTTTGTTCCATCATCAACCATTAATACATGCAGATGGTCACTGTTTTCGTGTGGTTTACATTCAACGATTTTTGCCGCAACAGGTAATATCGGTGCAGATAAATCTTCGACTTCCAATCCCAGTGAATTTAATTTTTCAGCAA
Organism: uncultured Pseudomonadota bacterium; assembly: GCA_947169505.1. Taxonomy (GTDB): domain Bacteria; phylum Pseudomonadota; class Alphaproteobacteria; order Rs-D84; family Rs-D84; genus Enterousia. Next base: position 1,782 of record CAMVPZ010000089.1, on the reverse strand, counting down.
TTTCATCCGGGGTTAAATCCGTTTTTAAATATTGTTTCAACCATTCATAAGACCATTTCATTTTTAACCCCTTTTATTAAAAACCACTGTTTTTCAACCAACGAATATCGCCATCATAAATAGGACGTATGTCATTAAGCCCATATTTCAACATCGCCATACGATCCCAACCAAAACCAAAAGCAAAACCTTGATATTCATTTGGATCTATGTTGCAATTTTTTAACACATTTGGATGAACCATGCCGGCACCACAAATTTCAAGCCATTTCCCATTATCCCATTTCATATCAAATTCAACAGATGGTTCTGTGAATGGAAAATAAGATGGACGAATACGAATTTCAACATCTCGTTCAAAAAACTTTGAAAGCAAAGCACGCATTGTTCCAATCAAATCAGACATAGTTATATTTTTATCAACATATAATGCTTCCATTTGACCAAACATCGGGGCATGCGTTGCATCCCATTCTTTGCGATAAGTAGAACCAATAGCAAATATTTTAATTGGTGCACCATGTTTTTCCATAGCCCTGATTTGAATTGCAGATGTTTGTGTGCGCATAACATTTCCATTTTCAAGGAAAAAAGTATCTTGCATATCACGGGCGGGGTGATATTCCGGGGTATTAAGTGCAGTAAAATTATGCCAATCATCTTCGATTTCTGGACCCGTCCAAAGTGTAAAACCAAACGATTCCATAATGCTCGCCAATTCCTTTAAACTTTGGGTTAACGGATGAAGTGTGCCACGATTTTCTGGCTGCGCATCCAATGTGACATCGATGTATTCTGTCGCCAATTTAGCATTTAATGCCGCCAACTCTAATTCATTTTGTTTTTCACGAAACAATTGACGTAATTCGCTGTTTTCAGTATTTATTGCGATGCGTTCTTCATTAGACAATTTCGCCATATTTTTTAATTTTTGGGTCATTGTCCCGTTTTTACCAAAAGTTTCAGTATATAAAACCTGTAATTCTTCCAAAGATTTTGTATTTAAAATTTTGTTTTTCATATATTCCCCGCTTATACCCGTTTATAAATAAAAAGACCGTAATACTTTACGGTCTTAATTTTGACAAAACAAAAGCCTGCCGTAAAGTGTTATTTTGCATTACCGGCAATAAATCGTTTTGCTGTATCAACCAATGTTTCAAAGTTTTTATCAGCATCATATGCCATTTGGGCCAAAACTTTACGGTCCAAATTGATACCTGCTTTCTTTAAACCATTCATAAATTGACTGTATGTCAAACCAGAGCCGCGGACGGCAGCATTGATACGAACAATCCAAAGGGAACGAAAATCACGTTTCTTTTGGCGACGATCACGATATGCATATTGACCCGCTTTTTCGGTTTTTTCACGTGCAGCACGATAAGTTGAATGATGACGTGCTAAATAACCTTTGGCACGTTCCAATATCTTTTTATGTTTTTGTTTAACGGTTGTTCCACGTTTTACCCTTGCCATGATTTACCCCCTTTATTTCAATCCATATGGAGCCAAGATTTTAGCCTGACCCATCATGTTATCATTCAAATACTGTGGCTTTGCCCCGGCTTTGTTAGCACGTTTAGACTTATGCAACAGACATTTATGGTGAGAGTTTCTGGCAACACGGATTTTACCGCTGGCCGTCATAGACGCACGTTTTTTTAAGTACGATTTTGTTTTCATTTTTGGCATTTTTAATCCTTTTATTTGTACCCTCGTGGCATTGTTCAGATCCAGACTTATCTGGGGTGATTATTCCGAAAGGGAGATAAACGATAT
>CAMVPZ010000088.1 GCA_947169505.1 uncultured Pseudomonadota bacterium | reverse complement strand
TATGGTTAATCAAGGGGGGGATTAAAAAATGAAAAATAAAATATTGATTTTTTTATTATGTGTTTTGTCTTTTGATGCTTTTTCGTATCCAATAACCGATAAAATGCCAGATAAATTAAAAACATTTACCGAAAATCTGGAATCTGTATCTGCAAATTTTAAACAAACCAAGATATTGCCAGAATCAACCAAACGTTTTGTATCAAATGGATATATAAAATTTGTTAAAAACGTTGGGTTTACATGGCATCAACAAAAACCAACAGTGGAAATTTTTACTTCTACTTTGACCAAATATTGTGTAAATGGTGATTCAAAAGAATTAACGGATTTGCCCTATTTTTACCGTGTCCAATCTATGATTGATAAAATGTTAAATGGTGACATGGCTGATTTTTTATTTGCGTTTAATGTTGATTATACCGAACACAAAGACACATGGACCATAATCGCAACACCACGTTTAACAAACATTGCAGAAATGATTCAAAACATAACAATGTATGGCAATACCAAAGATTTAACAAAAATCATCATGACATATTATGATGGCACCGTTGTTATTTTGGAATTTAATCGGTTAAAGAAAGACATTGATGATGAAATTGATTGTTAAAAGATTTTTATTTTGTTTAACTGTCGTTATTGGTATTGTGGCAACCTTTTTGTTGTGTAAGCCTTTGCACACCCATACAGATTTAATGTCTTTGATGAATATTTCTGGAACACAAGAACAATGGCCAACAAATAAAATTACCGATAAATTTTCATCTGTAATAAATATTGTCACAGAATCAACCGATGAAAAAACCGCATTAAAAAGCGCACAAAAAACACAAAAAATGTTATTACAAGAACAATTTAATACATTCAATGTTCAATATAATAATTTGTCTTTGAAAGAAATCACAAAAGATTTAATTCCGTATAAAAATGGTCTGTTAAGCAACAATAATCGTATACTTTTACAACAAAAAAATTCACGCAAAATCGCAAACGATGCAATAAAACAGGTATCACAATCAATGATGCCACCAATGGTTCCTTTGCGTGAAGATCCTTTTTTATTATTGTCTGATTATATATTAAATATTAACTCTGGAAATTCTGCATGGACATTAAACAATGGTATTCTTTGGCAATACAAAGATTCCAAACATTATTTTATGATTCCGGTGGATGTTGATATGACAAATGCGACATTGGCTGCAAAACAAATAAATTTATTACGTAAAAAATTATCCAATCAAAAAGATGAAAATGTAAAAATTTATGTAAGTGGTATCCCTGTACATACTGCAACAATGGTTGAAAAAAGCCAAATGGAAATCAGTATTTTATCTTTGCTGGCAATTATGACCGCAATTTTATTCAGTTATTTATTATTCAAAAGAATATTTACATTGATAACTGTTATTACCAGTTTAACGATTGGATTTTTATGTGGCGCAATCGCATTATTTTTATGCTTTGGAACACCGCATATATTAACATTTGTTTTTGGAACTACAGTGATTGGATTGGGAATTGATTATTCTTTCCATTTTTTAACAGGCGCAACATTAAAAAATCAAACCCAGGTAAAAACAAACATGCGACATTCTTTTTTAACCACACTGGTTTGCTTTTTACCTTTGCTGTTTTCAGGTGTATCTTTGTTGCAACAAATATCAGTTTTCACAATTGTTGGTTTAACAACTGTTTATATTGGATTAAATTTATTCATACCAAACAAATTAGAATTTAAAACAAAACCATTAAATATTGATATTTCTTGGTCCAAAAAAACAAAAAATATCATTTTGTTTTTAATCGGGATTGTAATTGCGGCTACATTGCCTTTTGTAAAATTTGAAAATAATATGAATCAACTTTATCGTCCAGATTCTCAAGTTTTGATCCAAGATGCCATGATTCAAAAATTAAATAATTCACAACAATCAAACATATTAATGGTTCGTGGCAAAGATATTCAATCTGTTTTGGAAACCGAAGAAAACATTAAACAAGACGGTGTTAAATTCTTTTCTTTGTCCAACATTATACCATCAATAAAAACACAGCAAGAAAATCAAAAATTAATAAAAGAACTTTATACAAAACAATCAAAATATTTAAAACAAAAACTGGAATTGAAAAACACACCTGTATTTGTAGAGAGTCAATATATAACCCCAAACAATATCACATCCCCATTTATAAAAAATTGGGTTAACAAATTAATTTTCCAAGACAACAATTATGTTTATTCTTTGGCACAAATTTCACCAGATACAAAAATATCAAATGACAATGCGATGGTGGTATCTGTATCACAAACTTTATCAAATCAAATTGAAAAATACAGCCACACAACATACAAATTATTGGCAATATGTGCAATTTGCTTGATGATTTTGTTATCCATATTTTATAAAAAACTAGCAATCATTTATTTAATTCCGTCCGTATTGGCTATATTAATGTCTGTGTGTATTTTAACATGGTTTAATCAGCCAATAACCTTTTTCCATATGTTAAGTTTCTTTATAGTGACAGGATTGGGATTGGATTATACGATATTCAATATTAACACAAAAGATTCCGCAGA
>CAMVPZ010000087.1 GCA_947169505.1 uncultured Pseudomonadota bacterium | reverse complement strand
CACTTCTTTGATTGCAGAAATATATTGGCCTTGATAAAAATGATATCCAATTCCCAACGATTTTAAATACTTGTATCCATTCAATTGTTCATAATAGTTGTATGTTACGCGTTCGAATTTAAATTCGTCTTCTGGCATCATAACTGCAATTCCATCGCCACGGAAATATGAACCTGTCATTGCTATGATGTGTGCCGTAGATCCAACTATAAGACCATGAAACAGATCGCCAAGTTTACTGCTGTTGATATCCGCTGAAACATGGTGAAATTCATCTATGGCCACCAAACAATCGTTAAAATCTTCCGCTTTTAATTGATCATATGCAAAACGTAATGTCGCATGGGTACAAATCAGAATTCTATCTTTTGGATCTGTAGAATGCATAAATGTGACAAATTTACCAATCTTACTTTTATTATCGTCTGCGTCTGGGGTGCACAGGTTATATTTATCATCTGGTTCCCAATCTGCAAAAAAGCCGTGTGACTTTAAATCTGTTTTTTTGAATGACGCACCAATGGATCTTTCTGGAACGGCTACAATAATCTTTTTTATGCCTTGGTGTTCCAATTTGTCCAACCCGATAAACATCAATGCACGTGATTTACCAGATGCTGGTGGTGCTTTGATCAATAGATATTTAGCAGTTCTGTAACCGAAAGCTTTTTCCTGCATTTCACGCATACCAAACTTGTTGGTTTTTGTACTGTTTCCAGTTTGTTCATAATTTACTTCTACAACATTCGGCATGTTTTATCCTTTTTATAACAATTCCAGTTGTTTTAGATCTTCATCTTTTGCACCAGATGACATGAGCTCATACATCTTGAATAAATACTTCAACCTTTGGTCATCGTTTTCAAAAGGTCTTTTCCTGTAACAAGATTCAATACATAAATCCAAATCATGATGGGCTTCTGCCAAGTCATTAGGCATTTTATCAGGATCATACAGTTCAGCAAGTGTTTTATTGAAATATTTTTCACGAATTTCCAAGATATTACTGGTATATAATTCGATTTTCTTTTTCTGTGCATCTGTGATTTTTGGGAACGGGAAAGTATTCCAACACAATTCACTAGAATATCTGTATCCAGTGCCCAATCTGCCTGCAACAGCATTTACCCATAACATATGCATATGTGAAGTTAAGATTCCAAAATAGTATAATTCGGTGTTGTATATAGCAAAAGCCAAATTAGTCACAATCGTGTTAGAATCAATGATCCCGACAGGAATGTAATTTCTTCTGGACGTTGATACTTCTGGAATTATGATAGACCAACTATTTGTTTCGTTTGTGTCTCTAAATTTCCATGGCTTTTGAGCTAATTTTTGTGTGCCCTTGTCCTTGCTATTTATTCTATGTTCATAAGTTTTTTGAAAACGTTCTTTGAATGGTGGTATATTCATTGCTTCGTTTACGTCTTGCTCATGAACCCAAATGCAATATCTTGTAGTTCCATTTATAAATTCTTTTGAGCCAATCAATTTTTTTATGAATTTTTTTGATTCAGGATGTCGTGATAAGATCTCATCTTTTTCTGTTTCGTATAATATCAACCCACCACCATCATTAGGCATATTACCAAAGCACATTTTTGGGAACCCAGATATAGATTTTTTTGTTTGGGACACACAAAGCTGTTGTTTATCAGTTAAATATCCTGTTATGTTTTTAACGTATTTGACGGATGTTTCTGAATACAATTTTTTATCTTTATCGCATCTATTAGCCAATCCTATGATCACACATACTACGGCAGCATTGTTTTTCGCGTTGTTACTCCATTTAAAAGATTCATATGCAAAATGTATTTCTGTTTTTTTGTCTATTATATTGTTCCATAAGAGGGCCACCTGTTGGCCTTGTACAATGGAATTCGTTGATACAAAAGCTAGTTTAGCGTTAGCGTTTTCTATGTATCTTTTACCCAAATAAAACCAACAGGAAACATAATCTAGGTCTTTATATCTATCAACAGCATTAAATACTATTGCCATATCTTGTTTTTGTTTTAAGTTTTGTTTCCTCGCACCAGAATACGGTGGATTTGAAGGTAAATAAATTTCAATGCTATCATCTTCTTTTGGACAAACTTCTTCCCAGTTCAATCTGCAGGCGTTGCCACATTTTATGTGTCCGCTTTCTGTCAAAGGTAATGTTGGTCTTGTTACACCAAATTCTTCTTTAAACTTACAATTCATTTGGTGTTCTGCCAGCCACAACGATAGTCTTGCGATTTCACACGCAAAATCATCGATTTCTATACCATAAAATTGTTTCAAATAAATCCCAGACAGGTTCATTTGCAGGTTAAGATTTTTATTTAATTCTGATAAACCACGAGCAACTATTCTTTTAAAAGAATCAAGATATTCCGCGTTGGGATTCTTCGGCTTTTCTTCTGGCTTTTGATATTTATAATTTTTTAATTTTTCTAATAATGACATTTTTATTTTTTTGTTTTTCTTAGATTAAAATTAATAACTGATATATATTAAAAATATTATATTATAATTTAAAAATTTTAATTTTAAATTTGAATAATAATTTTTCAAATGGGGATTGGGGATTGGGGATTGG
>CAMVPZ010000086.1 GCA_947169505.1 uncultured Pseudomonadota bacterium | reverse complement strand
TACTGATTGCGGCTGTTTTTGATAACATTTTAAATATACGTGGAAATACATCAAATCCCGGTAATTGTGCAAAAAATGATACTTTGGATGCAAATCTTTCAACCACAGGTGATATACCAAACGAAGCAGATATTTTTTTAAATTCTGCAATGTTTTGATTTAATTCATCAATACTTTCACCAAATAAAATGAACAAAGGATAATAATCAACCAAAGTTTGTGTACCTGTTTTATTTTCATCCATCTCTGATTGTGCTTCACTTATTTGTTCAAGAGTTGTTTCTTCGGTATCATCTGTGATTGTGGATTTATGTTGACGCATCAAAGAATCTATATCACTGGATTTTAATATATGAAAACCATTCATACATATCATTTCACATTGAATAGTTAATATTGTATTAAAAAATTCTTCGTCCAAATAATCAGGTGACATTTTAAATGACAAAGCAGATGCATAATATGTTTTATCCCCACTGCTGTATTCAATAATACCATTTTTATTAAATTCTACATTATCAACTGTCACATTATTTGATATATCGTTATCACATGTTTTAATTATTGGTTTTGATACAGGTGATAATATTCTTCCAAAAAATGTCGCCATATTATCCGGTTTATCGTTTTCTAGTAATACAGGTTTATACGCAGCCAATATAGATTCAACATAATTACAACATTGATTTAATTTTTCACGATTATTTTGACCATGCACAGATATAACTAAATAATAAGTATTATTATAAATCTTTAAACCTTGGTTATTCCATTTATTATATATTTCTTGTAAAGTTTTTTGATCAAATTCATAATTTGTTTTTTCGTCTGCAAAATCACGAATTGTAAAAAAACGCATATAAACACTGGGGTCTTGGATTTGATTAAATAATTGTGCACGTAAATCCAACAATTTTTCTTTATTTTCATCGTCCATAATATTTGTTTGAATTCCATTTATTTTATATACACGAACCAAAGAATCATCTGTTGTAGATAAAGAATTATCACTGTATACATTCTTAAATGGTAAATAGTTAGAATATCTTACATAACCAAATTTTGGAAAAATTTTTTTAGTTATTGTTGGAATATACATTAATAAAATTAAAAACACCAAAATAACGGATGTTATTATAATAACCAATGTTAAAACCATTGAATCACTATTTCCAGCAAAATAATTAAATAATTTTTCCATTTTATACCACCAGTTTTTTCGGTATTTTGTTTTTAAATATTACAATATTTGATAATATCATTTGTGCAATTTGAGAATCTTGTTTTGAATAAAATCCTAAAAAAGTATGTGTTATGAATACAATACCTAAAAAAGCAAGTGGCAGCCACATCGGTGGTTCATGCGGTGGTATAATCAAAAATACAACCATACAAACCACAAAAACCAAGAACCATAAAAGAAAATTTAATATCGCAAGGTTATAAGGCACATAAAATATGCGTGGCGGATTTGCTAAGGCTTTCAGGACTTTTTGCTTCAAATTCACTCTCCTTGTGATTTTATTATAACAATTTCAACTTTTTTCAACAAGTATAAAAGTAAAAATATCGAAAATTGTTAAAAATGTAAAAAAACAGGATTTTTTCAACATGTTTATATTTTTGTATATTTATCAACAATTTTTGAAAAAATACCGGAATTTTAAGATTTTTTTGTTGAAAAACTGTTGATAAAAAGTCAATTAAGTTTTTTAACAGAATAAACAGGCATAATAAAAATAACAATAAAATATAATAAATATTTGATTTTTTATAAATCTGGTTTATAATCGTCTGGTAAAAAGGATTAAGATATGAAATTTTTAAGTTCTTTAAAGGCTTGGAAAAAACGTGGCAATATTAAACAAATTCGCCGTGGTAAACAAGTTATATTGATTGACCCTTCTAACCCAAAATTAAAGGCTAAACAGGGTTTCAAGAAAAAATAATAAATCCTTTGGGATTGATGTTTTTATACCCATTTTTTGGGTATTTTTTTATTCTTGTTCTAAAAATGCGTTTTCTAATAAATCTTTTATTTCTTTATCTGATAAACCAGACATTTTTAAATATTGTATTTGATTTTTTATTGGTTTGTAAATAGACGCAGAATGTGATGCGTTTTTTGGTGCCGAATTTATATATTGCGTTGGTTTCATTTCTATAATAGCATTTTCATCTGCCAAGACAGTAAAAGATATATCGCTTTCACAATTTTGACAATTTTTTTCTATTTGCGCATAACCTTCAAGACTTGTTTTTGAATCTTTATATCCAGCAATTTTATTTTTTAGAAAAATACCGGTGTTTTCGAATAAATGTTGTCCAATTTGCCGGCTTTTAAAAACACTGAAATTTTTATTTATAATATTGGCATCAAAAAAACTATTTTTCCCGGCATTTTTGATAAAAATATTCAAAAAGGCCGGCTTTTTATTAAAAGTTTTAAAATCCATAAAAACCCGGCTGTTTTCAACATTTATATCAATATTTATATCAATATTACCGGCAATTTCACCAATATATATAATATGTACCGGTATTTTCGGTGTTTTTTTTAATGATATTAAATTTTTTTCCGGATTATATTCAATATTTTCATATTCAGATAAATCAGGGTAAAAAACACCATCACGAAAAACCAAAGTTTCCGCCGGAAAAGTTTTTATATTGAATTCTTGCCAAAGGTATGACATATT
>CAMVPZ010000085.1 GCA_947169505.1 uncultured Pseudomonadota bacterium | reverse complement strand
TTCCCAAGTGCAAGTTGTTGGGCCAAAAATCGGTGGCGAATTAATCCGTGGTGGTGTTTTGGCGATATTGGTATCGTTCATCATGATGTCTGTTTATATTTGGATTCGATATCGTGGTGGATATGCGGTTGGGTCTTTTGTATCATTGATATTTGATTTGATATTGATGTTTGGATTCTTTTCAATTGCTGGATTGGAATTCAATCAAACTGCGATTGCTGTGATATTAATGGGGGTTGGATATTCTGTGAATGATAAAGTTGTGAATTATGACAGAATAGATGAAAATTTGAAAAAATATCACAAGATGCCGGTCAGCGATGTTATCGATTTGTCTGTGAATGAAATGTTGCACAGAACAATTATGACCAGTGTGTCTACAATATTGGCTATGATTGGCATTTATATTTTTGGCGGACAAATGTTGCAAGAATTCGCAATTGCTATGACATTCTCTATCATCAGTGGTACATTAACAAGTATTTACATTTCTAATGTTATTTTGTATCATTTTAATTTAAGAGAAACAGATTATTAAAACATGGTTTTTTCAGGCCAGGTAAAAAAGGAGGAAGGAGACATGAATTTATCAAAGATTTTTTTAATACTTGGCCTGATTGGTTTACCATGTGTTGTTGCTGCGACAGAACTGTTTCATGATGATGAAAAAATTGTGGATGGTTTAGATGTCCGTGCTGTATCCAATGTTTTTGCAGATATTTATGAAAAGTTGGATGGTGTAAATTGGGCCGGGAAAAACGTTGGGGTTGCGATTGAAAGTTTGGAAAAATTAAATCCAAATGCCCATATTGCTGCAACCGGGGAAAGGGCTGTATTGGTATGGGGTGATGAATTAATTGTAAATTATCCATATCCTGAAAAAAAAGATTGGGATGCGTATGGTGAAATAACTACGGCTTTGGTTTTAAAAATGCGTGAACGTGATCCAGAATTACGTGCTTTGGGTGAAGAAGGTTTATATCAAGTTGTTGTGAATGCGTTGCTTTCTGGAATTGATGAAAACGGCAGTTATGTTTATTCCAGAGATGCGATAAATGATGCAGATAAACGTATTTTAACCAGTATCGGTTTTGATGGTGGACGTGATTTTCGTGGTAATTTCAGGGTGACTGGCGTATTCAAAGATTCGCCGGCAGATATGGCGGGAATGAGTGAGGGCGACATTATTTCAGAAGTTAACGGACAACGTGTTGCGAACATGACTGATGGTGAGATGTCTGCAATTTTATCTGGATATAATTCTGGTACTGCGAAATTAAAATTGTTAACACCTTTTGGAAACAGGAATGTAACGTTGCGTCGTGCGACGGTTATGTTGGCGGATGCTGATATTATTTATCGTGCAAAAAATCAAACATCAAACGGCATTTTGGAAATAGTAATTCATAAAATATCAAATAATGCGGTTGATATTGTGAATGAAGCATTAACTAAATATAATGATGTTGATGGAATCATTTTGGATTTACGAACAACTACTGGTGACGATGAAAAAGCGGCGGCAAAATTGGCTGGATTATTTATGGGGATGGTGCCGGTTATGCGAATTGCAGAAACGGCTGTTGATGAATTAGAAATTGTTCCGGGTGGCGATGCAATTACAAAAGCGCCTGTTGTTGTTTTAATTTCTGATACAACACGTGGTACAGCCGAAGCAATTGCGGCAGCTTTTCATGATAATAAACGTGGTGTTTTAATTGGTACACCAACGGCTGGACATGCAAGAATTGCAACTTTGATTGATTTAAAAAATGGTGGCGTGTTGGAATTGTTAAATAAATCTGTAAAGACAGGGGCAGGGCACAGTTTAGATGGTCGTGGTGTATTCCCGTTGGTTTGTTTATCGAATATACGAAATATTCAACATCAAGATGTGTTTTTCATGAATGTTATTAACGGTGATTTTAATGCACATGATTATAACAAAGACGTTCGGGTTGATGTTAATGCGCTTCGCAAGGCTTGCCCGAAAATTACAAGTGGTATTGACGAAGATACTGTGTCTTCGGCGGTTGGCACAAAAATATTAACAGACAAACGTGTCTATCAAGAACTAATGGATTTATAAAATGTTTATAAGACAAGATAATACATTGAAATGGAAATGGATAATAATTGGCGCACTGATTACATTGGTGTGCGTGTTGGTTGGTGTATTTGGTGGTGATAAAATATTGTATTCTTTGATACATAATACACGATGCAATCCATGGTCTTTGGGTGACGGATTTTTATGTGGTTTGGCATTTGTTATGGCTAAGTTTTTTTCTGTCAAAGTTTGGGTTGGTGCATCTGCTTTGATTGTATTGGTGTTTTTCTTGTACAAAGCATTTAAGAACGAAAAAGATTTCAGGTTTGCTTTTATAAAGATAAAAAACAGTTATGCGTTTTATTTATTGTGTTCTGTGCTGATGGCTGCATTAACAACAGGTGTATTCAAATTTTTAATTGGACGTTCGCGCCCGATTATTTATGAAGCGTTGAATGCGACTTTCTTTGTCCCGGGAACAATAGAATCTGTATTTAATTCTATGCCGTCTGGACACACAGCGGTCAGTTTTGCAGGTTTGGTCATGATAGGAATGTTATTCCCACGTATAAAATGGGCAACGTGGACATTGGCAATATTGATTGGTTTGTCACGTGTTTATATTGGTGCACATTGGCCAAGTGATGTTATATTCGGGGCTTTTATCGGTATGGTATGTGCAGATGTGGTTAAATCAATTTTGAAAAAAATAAAATTTAATTAAAAAAATACCGCCAAAAAAGGCAGTATTTTTATAGCCGTTTTTTACCATGTTGGGGCGTGTGTACCTTCTTTGATAATTGGTTGCTCG
>CAMVPZ010000084.1 GCA_947169505.1 uncultured Pseudomonadota bacterium | reverse complement strand
GTTTAACCGGTTATTGTGTAAATTTATTCTTTTTGGGTTTATTTTTGTTACAAAAAATCCTTTGCGTTGATAAAGGGTTAACATTCTTTGAACATCGCCGCCGACCACAGATTTATCATACGAAGTGCGTTCTTTGGTTTTTATTTCTTTTTTCAAATCTTCGGTATCAATATCATCATTACCTTCGACTGTCACCATGTTGATAATAGGTGATTCATTAACTTTGATTTTTAAAACGTCACCATCTAAATACGTATTAACAGATGAAAAATATCCGCTGGATTGTAATGTTTTTGCAATGTTATTAACAGTTTCGCTGTTAATATTATCGCCCCTTTTTACACCAGATAAAATACGTACAGATTCAGCATCCATACGTTGATTGCCCGTCACATCAATACGTGACAATGTTATTGCATGGCAATCAGTGGCAAAAATAATACCGAAAATAAACAGTGAAAAATATTTTAAATTATTAAAACTCATTTGACATCCTGGCGCTTTTTACATGTTGTACGTAATATCTTAATTCTAATTTTTGATGATAATCTTTTAATGCTTTTGATATATCTGTTTTTGCATCCACATTCATAACAATATCATTAATGATGGCCATCACAGGTTTGCTATTGTCTGCGGACAATTTAATTGCTCTAATCAACGCTTCTTTGATAGTTAATCCTGCTACTGGATTATAAATCATAACCATTTTACATCCTTTTTCAATTCCATCCAAACACACGTGCGATATCGTTCCACATTGTAAAAGCGAACAACATCATTATCAAAACCCAACCGACAACAATAGATATTTCCATTGCTTTACCGCCCAATTTACGTCTGGTTATCGCCTCTATGATTAAAATCAATAGATAACCACCGTCCAACACAGGCAAAGGTAATAAATTTATTACACCCAAATTGACAGAGAGCAGGGCGATTATAGATAAAAATACGAAAAATCCAGTTTCCAAAGCATGACCTGAAACCTGGGCAATTGTTATGAAAGACCCCAATTGTTTAGACGAACGTTCGCCCGTTATAATTTGTTTCAACACAATTAATAAAGTTTTGGATTGATAATATGTTTCACGTAATCCGGAATACATGGCACCAAAAACACCTTTTTTGCGAAATACAGTTTTGCTGCCATCTGCGATTAATCCCCATCTGTCTGCAGGAGTCAAAGTGACATTAATTAATTCGTTGTTTCGTAAAACCAAAACTTTCGCATTGTGTTTATCAGCCAATTCTTTTGCAATAACCAATTCGCCCCAGTTTTTAATTTTTGCATTATCTATTTTTACAATAACATCGCCAGGTTTTACACCAGCATTAAAAGCAACACTGTCACGAACAACCTGTCCCACCACAGGTAATTGTACATTGCGTGGACGGAAAGCGAAATCAGCAGAATAAATAACCCATGCCAACATAAAATTCATAAACACACCGGCAGCAATGATTATAAATTGTTTCCAAGCTGGCACAGATAAATAATGTCCAATCTTTTTATCTTTTGGTAATTCTTGATATTTTTTGCGATTGAACATGTCTTCTTGGCCGTATATAGAAACATAACCGCCCAATGGTAAACAGCATAATTTCCAAACAGTATTATGTTTATCATGCCACTTTATTATTGCCGGGCCAAATCCAATAGAAAACGCATTGACACGAACACCGGCCCAACGTGCCGCCATAAAATGTCCTGCTTCGTGGACAAAAACCACGATTCCTAAAACTATTAACAAAGCAACAATCGTTAAAATAGTATGCATATTCGTATCCTTATAATCCTATCTTAAATGAAAAACCATATCAAAGGCAACACATAAATCCAACCGTCAAATCTGTCCAATATACCACCGTGTCCGGGTAATAAATTGCTGAAATCTTTTATTCCCAAACATCTTTTGATAAAACTGGCAGTTAAATCGCCGTATTGAGATAATAATGCAACAGTGCAACCAAAAAGAACCGCAAACAAAGCATCATTACCAAAAGGTTTGAAATACAAAACAAAAATCACAGACATTAATGTTCCGCAAACAATTCCACCGATTTGCCCAGCCCATGTTTTATGTGCAGAAAGTCTTTCCCACATTTTATCGCCACCGAATATTAATCCAAATAACCATCCGCCAACATCAGCCCCAATGATAATCATTAATAACCAAAGCATTATCCATGGTTTTCCACCAACAAAATATACCGACACCAACATCAAAAGCAACAATAATAAAAACATTACAAAATAAAATGCGTATTTGTTAAAGATTTCTGTGGTGACAGATTTTAAACATCTTATCATTTCGTAAATTGCGCCCAAGGATATTAAAACACCAACCCAACGCACAACATGCCAAGACGGCAGCCAAGATTCCAATGCAATTATTCCAATCAAAGCCAAAGCCATAATAGCGGCAGACATAAAACGTAAAACAGTATTAGATAATCCAGATATTTTCATTTTTGTTTCCCCGAATAGTTTTTCTTTTTACCACCACCAAAACGACGATCACGTTTTTGGTATTCTTGCAATACTTGTTGCCATAATTTTTCAGATCGTATTAATTCTGGCCAATGTTCTGGTATGAACAATAATTCAGCATATGCCAATTTCCAAAGCAGAAAATTAGATATTCTGTTTTCATTACTTGTTCGTACCATCAAATCCACAGGCAATAAATCACCCGTGTCCATAAATGTTTCAAAAGTTTCTTTATCCACAGGTTTACCATTTTCAATGGCAGCATTCACAGCACGAACAATTTCATCTTGTCCGCCATAATTTAAAGCAAACACAACTGTACCACCTGTGTTTTCGGCAGATTTTTCTTCCAATTCATTGCAAAGTTTTGCCAATTTTTTTGGTAATCTATCACGAGAACCAATAACAC
>CAMVPZ010000083.1 GCA_947169505.1 uncultured Pseudomonadota bacterium | reverse complement strand
AAAGCGCACATCAGTTGGTGCTGAAAAAAAAGTTCCCCTCCATCGGAGGGGAACTTAAACGCATATTACCAATATGTCAAACAACAAATATCTTTATCACGCCGGGGTATAAATTTGGTGCGGTAGATGTATTATTAACAAATTTTCATTTGCCAAAATCAACACTGTTTATGTTGGTGTCTGCATTCGCAGGATTACCAGAAATGAAAGCTGCATATAAACACGCAATAGACGAAAAATACCGCTTTTTCAGTTACGGCGATTGCTGTTTATTGTTTAGAAAAGGATAATAATATGTCGTTAAAATTTGATTTGATTAAAACAGATGGGAATGCACGTCGTGGATGTGTTCATACTGCACATGGCGATTTTCAAACGCCTGCTTTTATGGCTGTTGGCACGGCTGCCACAGTGAAAGCGTTAACCATGGAACAGGTTGCCGCAACTGGTACACAAGTAATACTTGGTAATACTTATCATCTTATGATGCGTCCGGGTGGCGATTTGGTTGAAAAAATGGGTGGCTTACACAAATTCAGTGGTTGGCATGGTCCAATTTTAACCGACAGTGGTGGCTTCCAGGTTATGTCGCTTTCTAATCTTGTAAAAATGAAAGAAGAAGGTGTAGAATTTACTTCGCATATTGACGGTGGTGTAAAACATTTTTTGCGTCCCGAAGACAGCGTTCATATTCAATATCAATTGGATTCTAATATCACCATGGTTTTGGATGAATGTTTGCATTTGCCTACAACCAGAGAACGTGCAGAAAAAAATGTTGATATGGTGACACGCTGGGCCCGGCGCAGCAAAGATGCATTTGTTGACAGACCGGGGTATGGAATTTTCGGTATTGTCCAGGGTGCAGATTACAAAGATTTGCGTAAAAAATCTGCCCGTGAATTAACAGAAATAGGTTTTGACGGCTACGCAATCGGTGGATTGGCTGTGGGCGAACCACAAGATGTTATGTTTGATATGATTGCGACAACGACGCCGCATTTGCCAACAAACAAGCCCAGATATTTGATGGGTGTTGGTACACCACTTGATATTTTGGGTGCGGTTGAACGTGGAATTGACATGTTTGATTGCGTTATGCCGACACGTGCCGGACGCACAGCGCAGGCTTTTACCAGACAAGGCACATTAAATATGCGCAATGCAAAATATACAGACGATAAAAGTCCAATAGACGACAAATGCGGATGTCCTGCATGTAAATTATCACGTGCATATATTCACCATCTGATAAAATGTAATGAAATATTGGGTGCTACATTATTAACCCAGCATAATTTATGGTTTTATCAAGATTTAATGCGTGATATAAGAACAGCCATAGAGCAGGGTCGTTTCACGGAATTTAAACAAGAATTTATTAAAAATTATACGGGTGAATAAAAATGAAAGAAAACAAAAACATTAAACCAAATTTAACCTTAAGTATGGATGATAAAATATATTTGGCTGTATCAAAAGAATCAACAGAAAAATTGGCTTTTGTTTATACTTTGGCATGTTTGAAAGCAAATAAAACCGGCAACACATATAATTTGTTTGCAACACGTGAAATACACACATTCAAAGATAAAGACAAAGCAGATATTTATCATGATACAATTGAAAAAATAGTAGAAAAAAATTCAAATGATAAATTAAAAGAAGCTTTGTTTTCTGCAAATGAAGAGTTAATTGCAAAATTTTATGAAAACAGCAGATAAAAAACATCTTGAAAAAGATGATAATATTTTAATATCATTGTTCCAAAAGGAGAAAAACATGGCAAGGAAAGAAATAGAAGTAATTGATCGTGGCGGTGCAAAAACCGTTGCAAAAAAAACATCTGTAATTAAAGTGACCAAACGCACATTTGCAATTATATCTGTGATATGGTTGATTTTTGTAGCATGGTTTCCATTACATGTAAAAAATACTTATTCGGGACCGATTAAAAAATCTATGGTTGTGTCTATGTTTTTTGATCTGCAACGCAATATTGCAGAACAATATGAAAGATTGTTAAAGGGCATCAAAGATTCTATAAATTTGGAAAAACCTATTGGTGTTGCTATTGAAAAAGTCAAAATTGTTGAAAAACAAGTGGACAAAGTGACTGATACTACCGCAAAAGCCAAAGAACAGACAAACAAGGTAAAACAAGAAACAGCGAAAGTATCCGCTTTGACTGGTTTTGCTAATAAATTGGGAATTAAAACCGGTGGTGTCGATAAAGCAGTCGAAGAAACAAATAAGGTTGTAGCCAGTGCAGACAAAGGTATCGCCAAAGTCGATGATGTAGCAGCCCAGGTTAACAAAAAATTGGATTCGGTTAAGGGCGAATTGGTTCGTGTTTCCCAAATCGAGGTTGATAAAATGGTTGATGAAGCAATCAAACATCAATTGGATAAAAATTCTGGTGGATTGGGAACAACTTTGTTAACTAATTATGGAATTAAACACGTATATCCATGGCGTCCATCATCTTGGCCTGTGGCAGTTAAAATCTATAATGATTTGGAAAAATCAAATGTAGGCGTGGTCCAAATATTAACAAGAACGGTTAATAAATATTTTGGCTATGTCGCATGGGGATTGGTAATTGCTGCGTGGGTTGCTGGATTTTTGATTTGGGTGATTGCGTTCAGCAAAGTAAATGCGTTTTTAAAACCATTCTTGGTATGTCCACGTTGTGGTCATACAATCGCAGACAAACGTACTGCATTGGGATTGTTAAAAGCCTTTCAACCATGGAAATGGTTTTAATAAATAAAACAATATATAACAAACCGCCAATATGGCGGTTTGTTTTTTATAATATACAAAAAAACACCCAAAAGGGTGTTTGAAACTTTGGTGCGAGCAAAGTACTTCGATGGCTGATGCCATCTCGCCTCGCAACCCTTCGGGTTCTCGCCCCTTTGCATGTAATATATAAAAAACACCCAAATGGGTGTTTGAAACTTTGGTGCGAGCAAAG
>CAMVPZ010000082.1 GCA_947169505.1 uncultured Pseudomonadota bacterium | reverse complement strand
ACAAACAATCAAAAATCTACACCAAATATTCAATATCAATTCACGATGAGTGTTCAGCATAAGTATTTTGAATTGATAAAATCAGGACAAAAAGATATTGAATTACGTGCATACGATGAAAAACGTAAAAAGATGAAAGCCGGGGACAAATTCTTGCTGTTTGACGCAGAAAATCCTGATGAATATATCATTTGTGAAATATTAAATATGCACGTTGCACCGGACTTTGAATCTTTGTTTAAAAAGATTGATATAAAACGTTCTGGTTTTAAAGATCTCGCCGAACTTATGGACACAATTACTAAATTCATATCCAGTGAAGAACTGGCGCAAGAACAGGTCGTCGGCATGGAAATCAAATGCGTACAGTAAATTCACTTAATTACATCATGTCAGTTTTTGAAATTCTTGAACCGTATATTCTATCTCTGGCTGAAATTCGATACGCATACCTTGGTTAAACATGTAATATGGTCTGGAACCTATTACCTTTACCAAATCATCATTTATATACAAACTATCTTCTTCTGGCAAAGCCAACACCGGTGTTTTTTTGGAATATTCTGTTAAATATTTTGTGGCTAGTTCGGTTTCATCCTTGTCGCCATTTGTATAATGTGCCGCAACAGAAAAACCCAAAGCCACATCCAGACCAGCAACATCTTTTAGTTTCACATCATTAGGATCCATATACAAACAAGAATCTATATCATGTCCGCACAAACATGCGCCCGCACTACAGCCGTAAATAACTCCATCTGTTTGAAGATATTTCTTTAACCAATCAAAAGCAACAGTTTCTTTTAATTCTTTTAACAATTTGTATGTATTACCGCCACCAATAAACACCCCGGCAAAATCAGACACATTTTTATCTGCTATTTCCGATGCAAAACGTAACATTACAATTTCACCATGTTTAATGTCTTTGAGTTCGCTGGTCAGCCATATTTTACAACTATCATAGTTATCTTCGCCACGATTCCTGGCCAGCGGAATATACAAAATAGGCTTTGTTTCATCTATTAAAGATTCAAAAACTTTATTGGGGACAACTGTTTTTTCAGCCCAGCCACCACCACATAATATTACTTTCATCCTGTATATCCTTTTGTTTTTATAAAGTATTTTAACTGATTTTATCCATTTTTGCAATAATTATGATTTTATACAATCCCGCTTTTTCCATAAACAATTTTGAAATTCCAACGTTTCTTTTTGTAAACACCAAAATGTGGTTTATCAGAATCGATAACCATAACGATTTTACCAATCCAAATACGCAAATATCTTGCTTTAATATATTTTATTTTTATATGTTCATGGGTACGTTTTTCAGAACCGTCATCATATTCTATTTCGGTACTATGCCCAAAACCGTATTTGTTATTATCAAAATCCAAACCATATTCACTAAAAATTTTTTGTATTTTCGGCATGATTTTCTTCCAGTTTTTTATAATTTTACCTCTATATCTGTTTTTATATTTTTTACAAACATTTCATCGTGTGATACCAGTAATATTGCACCACAATATTGATTCAAAGCATCTTCCAATATCGATATACTTTTAATTTCGAGATTATTGGTTGGTTCGTCCAAAATCAATAAATCTGGTTGTTCTGTGCTACCAAGAACCGCTGCTAATGTCGCTTTTAATAATTCTCCACCAGATAAAACACCAACACGTTTATTTGATGCATCACCACGAAACCCAAAATTTGCCGCGATTACATGTGCATCATGTTTCAAAACACCAGCAATATCCATAATGTTTTCAACTATGTTTTTATTTTTGTCCAGAACTGATAAATCCTGATTCAGATATGCGATTTTACCAAACGTTTTTATTGTTCCTGATTTTGGTTTTAAATCACCATAAATCAATTTCAACAAAGTTGATTTGCCAGAACCATTTTTGCCGGTAATACGAATTCTTTGCCCGCCATACATGGAAAAATCAAAATTATCAAAAATCATTTCCGTACCATAACCAAACTTCAATCCAGATATTTGAATCAATTCTTTGCTGTAAAATGGTTTATTTGGCACAGGTATTTTGATTTTATCATCTATCATTTGTTCAGATAACGATTGTTGCAATTCAATTTGTTGATTTAGTTTTTTTTGAATAATGTTACGTTTTTTTGCTTCGGTCTCTTGGCTTTTACCTTTCAAAGCATTTGCTTCTAATCTGCTACGTCTGGAATTAGAAATGTCTTTTGCTTGTTTTGCTTCATGATGTTGTCGAGTGTTTTGCGCAATATTTATTGTATTGTTCAATCTGGCAATAGATTTTTGTGTATCGGCATACTTGGAATAAAGGTTATTTGATTCAATTCTCTTTTGTTCCAAATAAAAATCGTAATTTCCACCATACACTTTTAATTTACCATTTTGTAAATCAATAATTTTATCCATCTGTTGCAAAAGTTCCCTGTCATGCGAAACAATAACCGCACCATTTGGATAACTGTTTAATTGATTAAAGAATATTTGTTTGGCATCTGAATCCAGATTATTTGTTGGTTCATCCAGTAATAAAATATCCGCGCCGCTTTCAAAAGCACGCATAAGTGCAAACATTTGTTGTTCGCCCCCACTTTTAGAATCTGATACATTTATTTGATTCAACATATAAACACTGGTATTTTTGCCGACATTGCCAGAATCTGGCAATAAATCACCTGCCAACAATTTCAACAATGTTGTTTTGCCAGAACCATTGTCACCAACGATTGCAACTTTGTCAAAATCATTAAATACTACAGATACACCATCAAATATAGTGTTGTATGAATCATAAGAAAAAGATACATTTGTTAAGGAGATGCTAGACATGATAAAAACCTTTGTTATATTGTAATTGGCGCATGCATATTTCTATGCACAGTTTGTTTATAAAAATCACAATATTACATACGCATCGGTTTTTATCCTTTTATTCAGATTACACATTTGAATTATATTACAAATATTGGGACATTA
>CAMVPZ010000081.1 GCA_947169505.1 uncultured Pseudomonadota bacterium | reverse complement strand
TTTTTGTTGCAATTCAAAATTTTGCATATTGTTTTCGAAATCATTTGTCATGGCGAACTCCTTTGGTTTCTGGGCTCTCCACCTCTTCCACACCATATATAGTGTGCGGCGTTACATATTTCAAGTGGTATGTCAAGATAATTTATTTTTTGACATCTGTTTGATAATATTCCAAAATATACGACGTTATATCGCAAAGCATACTATTGCCAACAATGGGTGGTATGGATATAACACCAATCTTGCCAATAATGGGGGTTGGTTATTTCATCAAATAAAAAAGGAGAAATAGATGAAAAAGTCTTTGAAATGTTTGATAGCGGCAACCGCATCTGTTGTCTCAGCAGAAGCTTTCGCTGCATCAAATATGGAAAATCCACTTTACATGCCGCAAAATCGTGAAGTGTATTTAAAAACTGGTGCGGCAATTATGTACAAAAAAACTGATAATACATCTGCGTTGCAAAACCGTGGTCTGGCACGTACAGAAGAATTCCCAATTTGGCGTTTCAGTGAAGATTTGGGATACGGTATTACTGACCGCTTGGCTTTGATTGGACGTTTCGGTTATACTCATGACGATGACATTGACCGCAAAGGTATGCATCGTGGACGCTTGGGTGCAATGTATCGTGTTTTAGATGACGCACAACCAATCGTTTTGGATTTGTATACAGAAGCATTTTTATCAGGCATAACTGCGATGAAAGGTGCATATACAACAACCGGATTCAAATTTGATAATTATTCAAACGGTCGTTATGGTGTGATTGTTGGAACAAGATTTGGAAAAACTTGGAACGCTTTCACAGCTGCGGCACACGTTGAATATTTACAGACTTTTGGAAATAACAATAATAAAATTTCCATTGATCCGTCTTTTCCGTGGTCTGCATTGTTTCCAGATGAAATTTCTGTAGATTTAAAATCTACACATGAAACAGTTGCTGGATTTGACACTATGTACCAATTTAATTCAAATTGGTCGATTGGTGCCGGTTTTGAATATATTGAACACGCAGATAATGGTGTAAAAAGTATTCATACAAAATTACCAGATGTTTCGGCATTGGGGCCTGTCGCTGTTGGAACGCAAAATGTTGTAAAACAAACATTATTGGCGCAAACAAAAAACATGAAAGACGGTTGGGATGAATATGTGTTAAAATTGAATGTGGCAAATCAATTGACAGATTCTATGCAATTAACTTTGTTCACAGAATACACATTTGATGATTCCCATAATGGCTCTCAAAATGGAACTGATATCAAATGGGAAACTGGGGTAAGATTTAACGCCAGATTCTAGGTATAAAAAAACAAAATAAAAAATTAACTTATATTGGACAATTTGCACCCATTTTTGGGTGCATTTTTTATTTACAAAAGTTATTTAATGCTTTTTTTTAAAATTGTTTTGTGTTATAATGTATCAAAAGGAAGACCAAACAAAGATGAGAAAAAGTAAATTTCTTGCGGTATTGGCGGGTTTTATGTCGTCGCTGCCATTTGTGGCAGATGCCGCTTATCCAGTATATAATCCACAGCAATTGCAACGCCAGGGTTATGTTATAAATAATTACCCAACTAATTCTCAACAAATGGTGGGTACAACGAATATAACCACACAACAATTGGCTGCTGCTGCGAATGTTCGCACGACGAATAATATTGGTGCAACCAATCCAAACCGTGTGACGGGTGCTTTGCCACGTGTTGGGTCGTCTGCAACGAATGCGGGCCGTCAATATTATCAATCTGCGGATTATGATCGATTGTCTGAAAGTGGTTTATACATCGGTTTATCTGCCGCATACAGCACAATGTTAAAAGGCAGTATGTCTGCGGATTTTTTGCACCGGGATCTTTTGTTACGTCTGATTTTAACAAAGACACTATTATTCCATTGCAAATTTCTGTTGGTGCTGCAATCAACAGTGATATCCGTATAGATTTTTCATTTTTGCGTTATTCCGGAATGTCGTATGCAGAAAAAGTCCAAACCTACACTGGCAATATCGACGATCCATACACAGATGCAACGGTCAGTGGTGGCGCAATAACGTCTAATTCTACCATGTTGAATGTATATTATAATCTCGATTCGTTTACCGGCTATGTTGCGGGCGGTTCGTTACGTCCATATGTTGGTGCAGGTGTTGGTTTATCATTAAATTCAATCGCAGATTATGCTGTTTATGATAATAGTTTTTATGACGAAACAAATCAATTGGGACCGGGCAGTGTTGAAGCTGGTGGATTAACCGCTATTTCTGACATTTATGGTTATCATAATGGTGGCACAACGGCACAGTTGGCTTTTCAATTAGAAGGTGGTGTGACAACATCTATGAGTGGCGGATTAAAGTTGGATTTCTTTGTTCGTTATGCGAATTTGGGTAAAGTTAAAACATCTGGTTCAATTGTCGTATCACAAACAGAATGGTTAAGCGATGGTATGGGCGGCGAATACGAAGCACCATATGACA
Source organism: uncultured Pseudomonadota bacterium (assembly GCA_947169505.1). Classification (GTDB taxonomy): domain Bacteria; phylum Pseudomonadota; class Alphaproteobacteria; order Rs-D84; family Rs-D84; genus Enterousia. The sequence goes on along the minus strand of CAMVPZ010000081.1, from coordinate 518 downwards.
GTGTATTCCATTATACGAATTGGACAGAAAGTGGCAGATTAAGCAGTTTGGATGTTGGTGCCAGAATAAGATTAGAATTCTAGGGCAAATAAAAAAATGAGAGAGAGAATTTATAAAACATCTTTGTTTGCTTTGGTTTTAGCATGCATGACTGTCATGCCGAGTGATGCGGCTGTTAAAACAAAAAATTCTAATCGTTCTTATGCAAGTGGCTATCAACAAGTTAATGCCATGCGTTATCAGCAAGAATATATGGATAATACAACAGCATCATATGCCACAACCGCCAGTGCAACTGCAAATTTGCCTGTGGCGGTTGACGATCAAAATTTGGCAAATGCTATTTTAAACAATGAATCAACAGTTAATGTTTCTGAATTGGAAGCATGTTCTATGATTTATCCAAATGGTGTTTTCAAATGGGCAATTCCAGAATCTGGTGTACGTAAAAATCCAACTTCACAATGTGTTGCGGTGGTTAATTTGATTGATGCAAACACAAATGCTGTTTTGGCAAC
>CAMVPZ010000080.1 GCA_947169505.1 uncultured Pseudomonadota bacterium | reverse complement strand
GATGTCACGCCACAGCCGAATTTAAAAAAGGAAAAACAAAATGAAAAATAAAGCAATTAAATTGGGAATTATCGCATCAATTTTGCCACATTTATTTTGTTGTGTTTTGCCCATAATACTATCTTTAATTGGGCTTTTTGCACCAGAAATTGCGCATACTTCATTTATTCCAGAATCTGTTGAACCGTGGATTTTTGTTTTTTCTGCATTGATGTTGGGATTGTCATGGGTGTTGACTTTGCGTGATTGTCCATGTGCAGAATGCGGTGAAGAAAAATCACATAAAACGCAAAAAATAATTCTATCAGTTATAACTGTTTTGTTTATTGTAAGTATAGTTTTGCATTTGTTTTCGCATGCAGATTAAGGGGTACTTAAATAATAAACTACATTATCATTAAGTCCGGGAATGAAATTACCAATTTCATCACCATTTAATGTGTTCAGCGCATTTGGATCAGTGTTTGTATAATAACATTTCGCTTTTGCATTACTGCCTGATTCTGCTGTGTAATAAAAAGAACCGGTTGAATCTTCAAATTCGTCCATATAACAATCTGCGAAAGTATAAAAATCCCATGTCCCTTCGATTGTTTTATTATCGTCATCCAATTCGACAGTTGTGGCAGGAACGTTTGCGTTGTTCGGGCAAAGCGCACATGTTATAGTTGACGTTGCCGGATGACATAAATAATTCAAAATCAATTCACGATCAGCCACAGGTGAAACAGAAGAAACAGAATCCCCATTCACAAAAAGAACGGCATTTGTTCCATTAAAAAAATTTCGCATTTGTTCGAACAACTCCAGTGTTGTATCACCAACATAATAATTTTTTGTAGTTGTGTACCCGTTGGTTGATCCTGATGATATGGTTTGTAATTCTGGAAAACCGGCGCCTTTTAACCAATTAAAGCCAACACGATAATTGCCACATTTATATACATATTGTCCACGTGGACATACAGTTTTTGTCGTGCCTTCGCCACGATATGCAGTAGAAGGGCTGGCGGCCAAAATAGCAATAGCCTTGGCGGTTTGATTTATATTGTTTTGATATGTGTTGTTTTGTGAAGAAGAATTCGCTTGACCGATTGTTGTGCCGCCGGTATTTGAACCAATGGGGTCTGCCAATACGACATTGCCGCAAAATAAGGATATTGCGATAATACTGCATTTAAACAAAAAATCATGCGTGAACGACATTTCTCTTTCTCGATATAACTGATTTTATATATTTTGATTTTTTTAAGCAAGAAAAAAACAAAAAGTACTTGCATTTATTCTTGTGTTTTTTCTATAATCAAATCACCAAAGATACAAAGGAGAAAACAATATGAAAATTTCAAAATTAATATTTGGTTTAATAGCGTGTGCTTTTGTTGGTAATGCAAATGCTGCAGATATAACAATATTCTATGCACCGACATGTCCACATTGTCATCACGCACGTGATTTTATCAGTTCCACATTGATATATGAATATGATAATTTAAAAGTGACCGAAGTAAACATTTTAAATTCTGCAAATACACAAGATTTTGTTGATGCGTTGTTTAAATGTGGATATAAGACAGGTGGTGTTCCTGTTATGGTTGTTGGTGAAAAATGTTTCCAAGGTTATGCAGATTCTACACAACCTGAATTACGTGCTGCCATAGAAGCGGATTTAACAGATGAACAAAAATCTGCGGCTGCTGCGAACAAAACCGCAATGGAACAAAACAAAGATGCTTTTGTTCAATCTCATGCTGACAGAAAAAATGCGATAACGGAATATGTGGCCGAAAAAAAGATTAAATGATAAATTTGTAAAGTCGGCAGAAACAGTTTTGTTAATTGTTTTTGCCGCATTATTATTTGTTGGTTTGATAACTGTAGGTTTGAAAAAACAAAAATAGGTGTTTTTATGTTTGATTTAACCATTTTAGATTACATTTATATAATTATCGTTTTGGGGTCTACAATCTGGGCGACAGTTCGTGGTGGTGTGTATGAAACGATTGCGACATTATCATGGATAGTTGCGGCTGTGTCTGCCAGATTTGCATCACCTTCGTTGGATAGATTATTACAAAAATGGTTTGATTTACCCGATTCGACTGTTGTGACATTGGTTGTGTCTTATTTTATTGTATTCTTTGTGATTTTGGTATTGGCTGGTTTTATAAACAACAAGATACGTGAAAGAATCCAAGACAGTTTTTTATCTGTGGTTGACAGAACATTGGGTGTTATTTTTGGCATAATCCGCAGTGTTATTGTTATGGGTTTTGTATATTGGGGAATGTTGTGGTATTATTCTGATTTGCCACGTGGATTGCCGTCATGGATTGCGAATGCCAGAACACGTCCAATAATGCAATTAACTGCGATAAAAATAGATAAATGGTTTTTCTTTAATAACAGTAAATTGTTAAAAAAAGATACAGAACAGGATCAAAAACAACATGCAAATCTTATTAATCCTGCGGTTGTAAAAAAGACTTTGACGAAGCAGGGAAATGCCCCCATGAAAAAGGCTGAAAACGAAACAGGGTATAAAAATTCGGAAAGGGCGGCTTTGGAAAATCAGTTGTTGCAAATAGAATCTGTGGCAAAAGCTGTCCAGCATGGAAATGAAAAATAATCACCGCCCGAATTTATCTCGCTGTAGCACAGCGAAAGCGGATGGGCGGTTTTTTATTGGAAAACAATCCTGTTATTTTGTTGGGGTCGCATTGGTATAATCATAATATGCGAAAGATAAAAATTTTTATAACTTTATTTGTTTTATATGAATTTTTAATAATCACAGTATTGCAAATTCCGGGATATTGCAGGGCTTTTTTTAATCGTGGTTTTTGCAATGCGAACAATTTTAAATATTTTTTGATGTGTGTGATGGTGCCCGGATTATTGGGGTTGTTTTTTTGGTGGATTCCAGAAATGTTGCGAATTTGTTGTCGTGGAAAATGTCAGTGCGAAGAAACACATTTTGAAACTAAATCGACCAAAAAAGAATCAGGCGAAATAATCCCCCAAGAAGCATTGGAACATTTAATATCTGCGGCAATAATTATGGGTGTAAAGAAATTTACTAAATCACACCCAAAAACCACGAAAGTTTTTGATGAAGTCATAGATGCGGTTAAAAAAGCCAAAAAGAAAAAATAAAACC
>CAMVPZ010000079.1 GCA_947169505.1 uncultured Pseudomonadota bacterium | reverse complement strand
TTCAGCCAATACACGTGCGACATCATTTGCAGAATGAACAGCAACCGCTTTAATTGCGTCTTCAACCTTTATCTTGCTGCCCGCTGTTAATCCCAATTTCACAGGTTGTGCGTCCGCAGCATATTGCGAAACAATCAAATAATCATCCAAATGCAATCGATTATGTTCCAGCGCATCAAAAGTCAAATACAAAGTCATTATTTTTGTTAATGATGCCGGATAATTTAATTGATTTGCATTTTCTTGATATAAAACACGCCCACTGTCGATATCTGCGACCAATACAGCCCTGTATTCTTTGGCATTTGCAATACCGTAAAAGCAAAAAAATGACAAAAATAATGATAAGATTCTCTTCATGATGTAAATCATAGTAAAAATACCATTATTCGGTCAACATGAAAAAAATGTTTTTAATCGATTGTTCGCAGGCTTATTTTATCATCATCCACGATAACCAATTTACCAACCGTTATACCAAACTGACGTACAGATTCAAATGCATCACGTTTACCAAACAAAACATTACTGCAAATTGGAAACACACCACGCAATAAACACAATTGATTTGCAATAAAATCATCACTGCATACCGCAATAATTGGAATATCTGGGCGACGACATGCGATTTGTGTCGCGGTATCTGTATCACGTGCAAAAACAACAATTGCAACCGCTTTGTTAAGGTGCGCCATTGATGATACAGATCGTGACCAATCGTTTTCCGGAATGTTATCTATGCGTGACCAATCGTATGGATTTTCAATTGTATCTTTATCCGAATAAGACAATATTTTATTCATTGTTTCAATAACATTCACAGGATTATCACCAATCGTTGTTTCTTCCGAAGTCATGGTAGAATCCGCCCGTAAATACGCAGCATTCGCAACGTCCGAAATTTCCGCCCGTGTTGGAAATTCACTGTGAACCATGCTGGATAACATTTGTGTAGCCATTATAACCGGGCGATTTAATTTACGACATTCACGAATAATATGACGTGAAATTGCAGGAACTTGTTCAAACGGAACCTCAACAGCCAAATCGCCACGTGCAATCATAATTCCATCCGCCGCAGTCGCAATATCACAAATTCTTTCAACCGCATTTGGGCGTTCTATTTTTGCGATTATTTTTATTGGATGTGATGTACGCATAGTTATAAAATCACGAACATTCGCGATATCTTCGGCCCTTTGCACAAAAGAAACAGCGACAAAATCCGGATTTTTAGTAATTGCGTATTCTAAATCTTTTTTATCTTTGTCGGTTAAAATATCAGTATTTACCTCTGTATCCGGCAAATTAAATCCACGTCTTGACCATATTTCATCCCCACGCACAACAGTCGTTTCAATTTTATCATCAAACACAGCATCAACCAATAATTCAATCTTTCCGTCATTCAATAAAATCCTGTCGCCCACAGATAAAGAGCGCATTACATCCAAATCTGGCAAATAAACACGACTTTCATTTCCAGGTGTTGGATCATCATCCAATATAAATTTTTGCCCCACTTTTAATGGATAGTGTTTTTCTGTTTCAAAATCACCTATTCTGTGTTTTGGTCCCTGGATATCAACCATAATACCCACCGGTGTATTTAATTGTTTAGATACAGATCGTATCATATCTATTTTCGCACCTTGGATATCACCTGTATCATGACTGAAATTAAGACGACAAATATTAACCCCAGCCTTTATCATATTACACAAAGTCTTTTTATCTTCGCAATTTGGACCGATAGAAGCGGTTATTTTCGTAAATTTCATGTGTGCGCCCCCTACAATTAATAAAAACATTTGAATTTTTATATTTTTAATATATCATATAACTTATGTAAAAAACAAGGGAAAGAATATGAAAAATGCAAACCATGGCGCAATTGATAACGCTCAATTAATCAGTATTATTGAAAGAATTGAAAAATTAAACGAAGATACCGCTGCTATTGCTGCTGATATCAAAGAAGTTTATGCTGAGGCTAAATCCGCGGGATACGATCCAAAATACATTCGTCAAATGATAAAATTACGCAAATTAGACCCAGATGAATTAGATGAAGCAGACGAATTAACAAAAATGTATCGTGATGCGTTGGGACTTTAATATGAAAAAATTCACTAAACGTATTGAAAATTTTACCTGCGCCCATTGTGGCGCAGAAGTTTTAGGAAATGGATACACAAACCATTGTCCAAAATGTTTATGGTCAAAACATGTTGATAATAATCCGGGCGACCGCCAATCAAATTGTGGCGGTATGATGCAACCGATATCAATCGAACAAAGCGGTGATAAATTTACCATTACTCACAAATGCGAAAAATGTGGCAAAACAATAAAACAACATTCTGCTGAAAATGATGACATTGAAACCATAATTTCAATATCATCAAATCCAGACTTTATTTTTGGCAAATAATTATTTAATAGCATTCCGGATATAAAACCTTATAATTCATTTTATGAAAGAGATCCTGAATTATCAATATAAAAATATTTTTCTTTGGGCGCCATTTTTGATGGCTTTTGGGGCTGCTTTGTATTTTTCATGTGGAACAGAACCAAACTTTCATTTTCCAATTTTAATTACATGTTTATTAGCAATCATCGTATATAAAAAGAATAATTTGATATTACGTGGAATTGCTTTGTTTTTCTTTGGGTTCTTTTATGCAATGTCTTTTACCCATATTATTAACACACCGCAAATACATAATTCTTTTGGTGAAATAAATATTTCTGGAACGATAAAGGACATAGATTACACAACCGACAAAACACGTTTAACTATTAACATTCCAATTGAACAAGTAAAACAAACTGATTTTCATAAAAACATCAATGTTCGTATTTCTTTGTTAGATGCGCCAGAAAACATAAATATTGGCGATACAATAAATGGCAATGCAATTTTATTTCATCCGTCATCAAGGTATGTTCCTGATGCTTTTGATTTTTCACGATGGGCGTATTTTTCAAATTTATCTGCAACTGGATTTTTCAAAGATTATGAAATAATAAAATCAACCAAAGCACAAAAACATATTCGTACACATATTCATAATATTGCCAATTCTTTTTTAACTGATTCTTTGGTTTTGGGATACAAGAAAACAATCCCAGAAACAGAATCAAATATTTGGAAAACGATTGGCGTGGGTCATGTTTGGTCGATAAGTGGATTTCATATGACTTTGGTTGGTGGGTGGTTATTTGCTTTGTTTTATT
>CAMVPZ010000078.1 GCA_947169505.1 uncultured Pseudomonadota bacterium | reverse complement strand
CTTTCCCTACACGACGCTCTTCCGATCTTCTTTGGCTGTTGCACATGCTGTCGCAAATGCAAAGCATATTCCACTTTATAAACATATCGCAAACATTTTTGGCAATCCAAATCCTTGCGTATTACCACGCCCAATGATGAACATCATAAATGGTGGTCAACACGCTGATAATGGTTTGGATGCCCAAGAATTTATGATTATTCCAAACGGTGCAAAAAATGAAACAGAAGCGATTCGCATGGGAAGTGAGATTTTCCACAACTTAAAATCCATTTTGAAAAAATCACACCATTCAACCAACGTTGGTGACGAAGGCGGTTTTGCACCAAACTTTAACACATGTCATGAAGCATTGGATACAATAGTCGAAGCGATTCGTTCCGCAGGTTATAAACCGGGTGACGAAGTATCTATTGGTTTGGACGTTGCTTCTTCTGAATTTTATAAAGACGGTATTTATGAATTTGAAGGAACAAAAAAAACAGCCGACGAAATGATTGATTTTTACGAAAATTTAATTTCCAAATATCCAATTATTTCTATCGAAGATGCTTTGGCTGAAGAAGATTGGGAATCATGGAAAAAATTGAACGAACGCATTGGTGATAAATGTCAATTGGTTGGCGACGATTTGTTCGTGACAAATCCGGTTCGTTTACAAAAAGGTATTGATAATAATGCCGCTAATGCAATACTTATCAAAGTAAACCAAATTGGTTCTTTAACAGAAACTTTGACGGCTATCAAAATGGCACAAAATGCAAATTATGGTGTTGTTGTTTCACATCGCAGTGGTGAAACCGAAGATACAACAATTGCTGATTTGGCTGTGGCTACGAATGCCGGTCAAATAAAAACAGGTTCAATGTCACGTACAGACCGTATGGCAAAATATAACCAATTAATTCGTATCGAAGAAGAATTGGGAAACAAAGCAAAATATGGAATTTAATAAAAATGTTATACGGCATTAATATTTTGCTGATAATAAAATATATCGCTCTGGTTTGCATTTTCGTATGCATCGTATTGGCACCGGCTTATCTGGCTGTTGCCAATGGTTGTTCAAAATACGACAGCATGCGAACCAGATGCGGTTCATGGCTGTTTGGATGGTCATTCATTGGTTGGCTGTTTGCACTTTTTGTATCTACAAAAAAATAAACTTTTGCAACTTATTTTTTACTTTTTTGATTGTCTGTTTTTTCCGGTTGTTCTGCATCATCACTTAATCTAACCACCATATTTGGATTAGCTTTCAACAAAGCCATTTTGTCCAACAACATTTTTTTATGTTCCATAAACAAAGGTTTTGTTTTGGCATCTAAATTATCAATAGCTGGCAATTTAACAGTCATAGGATTTACATGCACCCCGTTTTTGATAATTTCATAATGCAAATGTGGTCCTGTTGATAAACCAGTCGAACCAGAATAACCAATAATTTGCCCCTGACGAACCATAGTACCAACATTTACACCCTTGGCAAATTTAGACATATGTGCATACAAAGTTTCAAATGTGGCATTATGTCTTATCTTTACAAAATTACCATGTCCACGATTAAAACTGCGTGCGATAACACGTCCTGCACCAGCAGCTGGAATCGGTGTTCCGGTTGGTGCACGGAAATCAACCCCTTTGTGCGCACGGGTATACCCCAACACAGGATGTTTACGTTTTCCAGCAAAACCAGATGTCACTTTGGCATTATTAATAGGTGTACGTTTCAAAGATTTAATTGCCCCATTCCCATTTTCATCATAATAACCAGCATGTCCGTTTTCTTTAACATAACGAAACATTTGCACATTTCCACGCAACGCATCAAAAGAAACAGCCAATACACGACCATTATCTACTTTCTTATTTGAAGCATAATTTTCTTCGTATAAAACATAGAACTTTTGTCCGGCACGAATATCACGTTCGAAATCCATTTCAAAAGCCAACAAATCATATACATCCAAAATTATACCTTCTGGCATACCTGCATTCATCGCAGAAAGATAAAAACTGCTGCCCTTGGCAATTTCACCTTCTTTATAAGCGATTCGTGTATCACGTTCAATTTCAATTTTTTGACATTGCCAAACATCTGGGGTTCCACAATCAATTTCTATTCTGTTCCATGGGCCGTTTTCAATCACAATTTTTGATATCGGTTCATTTTCATTTTTGCGAACAAAATCAAATTTATCACGCCCCGCACGCAACGTCGCAAAATCTGCATCTTTCTTTAAATTTTTGGAAATAGTATTTATATCATTAATTGAAAAACCTTGGGCACTTAATATCTTTGACAAAGTATCCCCGGATTTAACCTCTATCACAGTATGATGTTCTGGCGATACAACTTCCATCACAGCCTGGCGAGCCGGCTTGCTGAACATGACAACAACCCCAGCAACGACAATCATAACCGCCGCAACAATCAAAACCAAACGAGACAACACATGTACATTGCCCAACTTTTTACAAGATTTTACCAACCCGGCAGTCATCTTTTTTATAATATTTTTTGCTTTTTTCATAAAGCTCATTATAATAAAAATATGAATATAAATCAAGTGTTCACAATTTTAGAATCTGCAGGCGGTGTTCGGGCGGCCCGAATTATCACTGAAAAGCATAAAAAAATTTCTTTTTTACGTACATTGTATTATGCTCATCTTTTAAAACGTGGTGTACCTGTTGCGAAAATTATACATTCTAAATGGTTTTATGGGTTGGAATTTTATACGAATCGATATACATTGGACCCACGCCCAGATACAGAAACATTGGTCGAATCTGTGATAAAAGATTGCATTGAAAATAAACCACGCACCGTATTAGATATGGGAACTGGAACCGGATGTATAATATGTGCTTTGTGTAAAAACGTTCCTGATTTAACGGGAACCGCCATTGACAAATCACGTCGGGCATTAAAAGTTGCGAAAAAAAATATTAAAAAATTGTCTTTGAAAAACAAAATTAAATTAAAATATGGCGATTTCGCAAATTTCAAATCAAACGAAAAATTTGATATTATTGTATCAAATCCTCCATATATAAAATACGGGGACAGACGTGTAAACGATGGTGCTAAATTTGATCCAGACATCGCACTTTACGCAAAAAATGATGGATTTGCAGCATACGAACAAATCGCAAAAAACGCAAAAAATCTATTAAAAGACAACGGAAAAATATATTTAGAAATCGGGATTGGGCAATCAAACCAAATTATAAAAATCTTTCAATATT
>CAMVPZ010000077.1 GCA_947169505.1 uncultured Pseudomonadota bacterium | reverse complement strand
CGGGCGAAAATAATTTTGTTGAAATGGGTTTTGTATCTGCAGATGTTCAAACACCAAATGTAAACACAAATTGGGAATTGAAATCGGATATAATGCATTGGAATAATGGGGCTGGGGCGCATTTTTCACGGCAAATTTCCGTTGATGGCTATGTTATAACTATCACAGATACGATAAAAAATAATTCATCACGTGAAATCAATTTGACCCCATATCTAAGAATGTTATCAGCCAGTGAAAATCAAATGTCATCGGTGGTTGAAACAGGTGGTGTTGTTTACGCTAATTCTAAATTGGATTACACCAGTTGGAATAAATTAAATAAAAAATCTGTGGCGTATTCTACTGTGCGTGGTTCACTTGGGTTTGCAGAACAATATTGGGAAACTTTGGCGGCTATTGATGCAAATGACCAAACAATCAGTTTGAAAAAAGCTGGCGATGTATATTCTGCACAAACGAATGCTGCACCGATTAAGGTTGCTCCAAAAAGTGAAAACACAATTAATACTTATGTGTTTACCGGTCCACGTATGAACAGTGTTTTAAAAACAGCTGAAGATAAAATTCCGGGCATAACACAAACAATGGATTATGGTTGGTTTTGGTTCTTTGCGCAACCTATGTTATGGATGATAAATTGGCTGTATGCATTGGTTGGCAATTATGGTGTTGCAATTATTTTAATGACTTTGATTTTGCGTATTTTGATATGGCCTTTGACACGTAAATCATTTGTATCCACAATGAAAATGCAACAAATGCAACCAGAATTACAAAGGGTGCAAAAATTATATGCTAATGACAAAGCTCGCCTTCAAATAGAAATGATGCGTGTTTATCAAACGCACAGAACATCCCCTATGTCTGGATGTTTACCGATGTTGATTCAAATACCGATTTTCTTTGCTTTGTATAAAGCATTATTGATATCGGTACCAATGCGGTCTGCACACTTTTTATGGATAGCTGATTTGGCAGTGATGGATCCATATTTTATATTGCCGATTTTGATGGGTGCAACTATGTGGTTGCAACAATATTTGCAAACACCAAAAATGCAAAATAATACTAATGAAATGATGGCTTCGACCCAGCGTGTTATGAAATGGATGCCGATAATATTTACGATAATGTTTGCATGGATGCCAGCTGGATTGGTTCTTTATTGGACGGTATCAAATTTATTTGGTATATTGCAAATGTATATTATTAAAAAGAATACAAAATAAAAATGCCCGCTTGGGCATTTTTATTTTTTGGTTAAATGCTTTAATAATGTATCGGGGGTTTGAATTCGTAAACTTTTTATACCACAGACTTTTTTAACAAAATGAACACATGTGATGGCATGAATATCTAATACGTTTTTTTCAAAAATTTCGCCATTGTATTTTATAAATGTCCAACCATAATGCTTTAATATATTTAAATCTTTTTTACGTATATGTATTGCAACAATTTTATTTGGACGAACAAATTGATAAAGTGTCGCTTTGTTTCCGTTTACAATTATTGGTGCACAATGTTTATATTTACGGCAAAACATACGTGCGTGTAATTTATGAGTTTTTGTTGAAAATCCAATGTATATAATCATATTAAAACTCTTATGGTTTTATTAAAAAACTCTGATTTATCTCCCATTCCATAAATCAGAAACAATAATTAATCTGCCAACCAACCTTTTTCATAAGCATATTTTTGTAAGGTTTCCATCGCAGATTGCCAAAGCGCAGCTGATTTATTTTCATGATAAACATATTGATATGGTGCACGTCTTTTATCACCGAATTTTTTCATGACATTTAATTGTTCATCAGATAATTTTCCGCATAAATAAAGTTTTGTTATTAATGTTTCTACATCCAATATTTCACAGGGTTTGTTATTCCCCGGGCGATTATGGCAAAAACCATTTTGAATTGATTTAGAATATAAAAACCAGAACCAAAGTTGTTCTGCATTTTGAAATTTTTCAACCGGTGTTAAATTTTGATTTTCTAAAGTATTATTTTTCATTTTTTGTTTCTCCTTTGTTTGTTTATTTGTTTTGTATCAATAAAAGATACAATCAAAAATAAAATAAAAATTGAATCGTGTAAAACGATACAACCAATACTAGAATTTCGAATCGAAAAACCGATTCGAAAGTCGTTTTTATAAAAACTGCATCGAATCGGTTTTATATGTGTATTCAAAAAAAATCCGCACATGCGGATTTTTTATTCAACTGTGATTGGCGGGAAACAATCACCACCACTGTCTGGACAACAATTCCATCCTGCATCCCCCATATCAGTAAATGTTTCACCGGCACAGCATCCGTTTTCATCGGGTGCTTCACCGCCATCACATGTCAATATATCTTGGTCTGCCACCACAGGTACAGATTTTGCAAACGGATTTATTATATTACCTTTGTTGTCATATGTTAAGCCTAAAACTTCTTCATTATATTTTTGTTCCGCCTCAGCATCACCGCCAAAATTTGTTGTCCATCCATCATCGGCATTCCAAGAAACACCATAGTCGTCACGTTTTTCTTGGGCTTGGGTTTGGATTTGTTTATTATAGGCTGCCTGTTTAGCATTATTTATCGCCTGATAATTTTGTGATTCACAATATGCCAATACAGTTCTGTAATCATAACCAGAATCTTGCCAACTGCCGTCATTTTTGATTGTGACTTTGCCATTTCGTTCTTCGCAATATTGTGTTAAATTGAACGAACGTATTTGTCCAACCCAAGAAGGGTCTGTTGCATCTGCAAAACTTACTTCATTTAATTCTGACCATTTACGACGTTTATTTTCCCCATATTCAATAACAGAACATTTTTTATCTTTTAAATCTTCACAAGATACGATTAAATCAACCGGCGAAAATACATTTATACGTGTACCAGCGGCAATAGAAAATGGCGGTACAGTATTATCAATTGCATCAACCAATAATTTTTGTGTGATTTTATTCCATGTATTAATAATATCTTGTTTTGCCATTTCTGATGAACGAATTGTACCAGATTGAACAATTGTATTATTATCCAAATCTATTTGATTTATAACAGTATCAGTAATTGGTGCAATCATGTTCACTGCCGCAGGCACCAAAGCTGTTAATATCGGCATAACCATTTGTTCAATGTAATCAGTACTGCCGTGACCCGGGACACCCATACGACCTTGGGCATCACCAGAATATGGATCTTGTTCACTGTTCTCAAAATTAAACTCAACACCATCAGGGCGAATAAATTGATACCATTTGATG
>CAMVPZ010000076.1 GCA_947169505.1 uncultured Pseudomonadota bacterium | reverse complement strand
CATGTGTAATCATGACGATAGTGATTCCAAAATCTTTGTTTAATTTTTTGAAAAATTTTAATATTTCGTTTCCCATTTTAGAATCCAAAGCGCCAGTTGGTTCATCTGCCAAAATTAATTTAGGATTTCCAGCCAATGCACGTGCGATTGCAACACGTTGTTTCATTCCACCCGATAATTGCGTTGGTAAATAAGTTTCAAATTTTTCCAACCCAACCAATTTCAACATTTCACGTGCACGCTGTAATCTTTGTTCCATAGGTAATCCACGATACATCAATGGCAACATTACATTGTCCAAAATATTACGTTTTGGTAATAGATTAAAGTTTTGAAAAACAAAACCGATATATTCATTTCTTACTTTTGCCAATTCATCTGGTAATAAAGTTGTTATATCTTTGCCATATAATTCGTATGTACCAGAACTGGCCGAATCCAGCGCACCAACAATGTTCATACATGTTGATTTTCCAGAACCAGACGGTCCCATAATCGCAACAAATTCACCCGGATTAATATTAAATGATACATCAAATAAAACCTGTTGTTGTCCACCGACTTCCAGTGGAAAACTTTTGCAGATTTTTTTCATTGATATAATTGGTGTCTGTTTCATTTTTGATTTTCCATTAACGTCTTCCACCGCCTGGACCGCCCATCATACCGCCACCACGATTATTATTTTGATTTTTTGATTTTTGCCCAACATATCCAATAACTATTTTATCACCGTCCATAATTTCATTTGAAACAATTTGTGTTTCAGTTGCAGTTGTTAAACCTTTTTGATAAGGCACCAAAATTATTTTACCGTCCCGTTGAATTGCCAAATGATTTGACGGTTTAATTGATTCATCATGTGTTTCAATAATACCATCAAAACTGCGAATTAAAAACGCAGAATTTTGTGCTTTCCATGCGTCTTTGGCTTGGGCTACAACAATTGTGACAAAAGCCGTCATTCCCGGCATTAATTTCATATCTGCATTATCAACATCAATCACAACTGTATAAACAACCACATTTGATGTTGTTGTCGGCGAAAGACGAACCTGACGCACCGAACCATTAAAAGTTTGTCCCGAATACGCATCAACCGTAAATGTCACAGATTGCTCTGGTTTTATCATACCAATATCCGCTTCGCTTACAGAAGTTTCAATTTGCATTTTTGTTAAATCTTCGGCGATATAGAATAAATCAGGTGTTTGGAAAGATGCCGCCACTGTTTGACCTTTGTCCACTTTACGTGAAATCACCGTTCCATCAACCGGCGATACAATCGTTGCATAACCCAAATTCGTTACAGCTTTATCGTATTGAGATTGTGCACGAACAACCGAAGATTCCGCCTGTTCATAAGTTGTTTGGGATTTTTCCATTTCACTGCGTGCGATAAAACCATCGTTATAAAGTGTTTTATTTCTGTCATATTCGTTTTTAGCGAAATTACGTTGTGAAATTGCACTGTCCAATGAAGCCTTGGCTTCATCAACAGATGCCTGCAGGACAGACGGTTCTATGGTTAATAATTTATCACCTTTTTTAACCTGACTGTTGTAATCAACGAATATTTCTTCGATTGTGCCGGAAACCTGGGAACCAACACTGACCGTATTCACCGGCATAATTTCCCCGGTTGCAGTCACAGTTTGTGCGATATCACCATGCGTAATATCCATTGTGACGAATTTTTTGCTTTCCACTTTTTTCGCAGTTATACGCAAAGCAACAAATACAACCGCAAAAGCAACAATAAATATAATCCACCATTTGTGTCTTTTAATCCAATTTCTTTTCATCGTTATCTCTCCCAAGTCCTGATTTAATATCACCAATTGCCAACGCAACCGCAGCACGTTTTATAAACAAATCGTATTTAGCCGCATTATTTTGCTTTTGCGCATTAACTAATTCAGCCTGGGATTGTTGCCAATCCAACATAGTGCTGCGCCCCACCCTGTACATACCAGATGTCACACGTTCGCTTTCTTTTGCAGATTTCAAAAGTGTTTCAGTATGTTTTAAAACCGTTTGTGCCGTTTTATAATTTTGATACGCAGTAAACACATCCATCATCGCCGCATTTTTCGTTTGTTCTTCGTTATATTTTGCACGATTGTAATCTGATTCAGCAGCACGCAAACCATACAAATTTGCAAAACCTGCAAACAATGGCATAGACGCACGAATCCCAATCGAACCGTTTATTTGATTTGATTCTGGTTCAAATACACCAGGCAATTTTTCATCGTTCCAACCAATACTGCCACTGGCAGAAATTGACGGTAAGTTTTTCAAAAATGCACTGTTGCGTTTGTGCCAAGCAGCATCTGTATTTGCAGTTGCTTTTAATAAATCAGGTCTTTGTTTTTGTGCAATTTTTATTAATTCATCAATACTTTCGTTTTCTGCTTCTGTTCCAAAAGACGAAGACATATCAGCAATTACAATTTCTTGGTCGGCAGGGAAAGAAAGTTTTGTTAACAATGTACCCTTAGCAATTTCACGATTGTTTTTTGCACGTTCCAACGATAATTGTGATGAAGCCAATGTAGTTTCCGCTTTGTACACGTCTGCTTTGGCAACCGAGCCAGCCTTGAATTTTTTATCAGCCGTATCTTTTGCCGTTTGCGCCACAGTCAGTGCGGATTGTGCAGATTCAACGTCTGCATCTGCATTTAACAATTCATAATACGAACCAATCAATCCGTAAACAAAATTTTGAACATTTAAATCATAATCAAACCCAGCCGCACGATATGTCGCCAAAGTTTGTGCAAAATCAGATTCACGTTTTCCAAAATCAAAAATCAAATATGATGCAGAAATTGATGCACCATAATCCCAACCATCCCAATGTTTATTCCTGTAATTTTTTCCTGCGGATATACCGGCAGAAACATTTGGCAGATAATTTGAATACGCCGCATTTTTATTAAAATGTGCCGAACGCAAAGATGCATATGCCGCCGCAGTTTGCGGATTACGACAAAGCCCCAAATTAATAACATCTTGTAATGATTGAACACCATCTGGAACATTTCGCATTGTCGCACAATCTTCGCCACCAAATGCAGAAAAAGGTAAAAATGCAATTATAAATAAAAATTTTTTCATGCGGAAATAACTCCTACCTTCACATACCATGAATGTAATCCTAGCAAACAAGAATAAAAATTAAAAGCGTTTTTTGAAAAAAATTCAAAGAGCAAGTTCTCCCCCCGAGGGGGAGAACCTGCTCTCAGGCTAAATGAAAAATTGGGGCATTAATTGCCGGAACCAGT
>CAMVPZ010000075.1 GCA_947169505.1 uncultured Pseudomonadota bacterium | reverse complement strand
GTTTTGCTGAACCTCCCGCAGAATCACCCTCGACAATGAAGATCTCTGTTTCTTTTGGATCTTTCATAGAGCAGTCAGCCAGTTTACCTGGTAAACCACCACCACTCATTACATTCTTGCGTTGTAAAAGTATCTATAAACACCGCAAACGTTGAACTACCTGTCAAAGAAATGTTTTTCCCATCATCATAACCAGTCAAATAACACCAACAATTTCCCCCCGTTCCAACAGATGGATTTCCAATACTGCCCGGACCATCTAATGACCCAACACTGCTGCAAATTCCAGTTCCGGATACAGTACCATCATCAAAATCAAGACTGAACCCAAGGTTGCCTGTCCCTTCGTGACAAACCGTATCTTTGGCATCAGATGAAACATCAAAATATTCATCTAATACAAAACATCCACTTGTTGGAATCTGCGGGGGAGCGGCAAACACACGTGTCGGTAAAATTATACCAACAAAAATCAACATCATGTACATAAACATACAGGCAAAAAAATCACCAAAAAAAGTTCGTTTCATGATATCTCCCCTTTTTCATACTAATTACGATGATTATTCTAGAAAAAATTTAATATTTTGTGCAAGTTTTTTTTAACTATTTTTATACAACAAAAACGCCCACACACTCACAGTGGGCGCATATATATCAATATTATTTGTAAAAACAAAATTATTTTCTTTTGCCGCCTTTGGCTGACATTTTTTTGTATTCTTGATACAACAAAACACAACTTACATAAACCACCAACGCAGACAACGCAGTAAATGTTCCAGCGATTAAATCACCACCTGCAAAATAAAGGAATAAAATCAACCCAAACACAAACATCACAGTATATGTAATGTTCCCAGCCAATACTTTACCCAATTTTTCAAAAAAATTCATTATTTTCCCCTTTGGTTTAATTATCGTACTCATACATATTATATCATAAAATCTGCAATATAAAAAACAAAAAATACTGTGGAAAAAATTCCACAGTATTTTTTTATTTTTGATTTTATTTTATAATATTATTTGACCGTTAACTTTGGCACCCTTTGGCAAAGGACCAAACGAAGATTCACGATTCACATAAATATTACCATTCACTGTGAATTCGCCACAAAAATATAATTTTGAAACATTACGAACAAACAAATGACCATTAATTTTTGTGCCACATGGCAAAGTATATTTACGCATATTTTGAATAATCAAATTACCATTAATTTTTGTACCATTTGATAATACAGGGCTTATTGTTTGAACATCAACGATAACATCACCGTTTAATGTTTGTTGTGGTAATTCATCCCCAGGTACAGAAATTTCTTTGATAACTTCTGGTTTTGCAACACCAATCGTTCTAATTTTTGGTGTTATATTTGTTTTTTTATCAGCCTTTAATGGCAAAGTTGTATTAAACGTACGTTTAACCACTTTGCGATTGTCTGGTTTTTGTTTTGCCACAGCAACTACTGAATTATTATCATTGCCAGAATTAAATGAAGGACATCTGCCGCAACGAACGAAATTGATAATCAAAGCAGAAAACAAAATAATTATCACCAATAACAATGTTAAATTAATCATACCGACAACATCTATGCTCTTTAACCAATTCCATATTACACTGCATACACGGCAAATAAAGCGCCAAATCGCTTTGATTACACGCCATGGGAATAAAATAATCTGTTTACACCAATACCAAAAAGTTTTGTTTTTGGTTTTATAAGTTGCTTTTCTCATTCTTTGTGTTTTATTCATTATCAAACTCCTTAAGATTATGATATCGCATATATCATAGACAACATTTTTAATTTGTCAAGTAAATTATTTAAAAAAACAACCTTGCCGACATACATCGACAAGGTTATCTTAAGGTTCTATTTTTCTGTTTTTGTATGAACAGTGTATTCCCTTCCTTTGAACATCATATGCAACTTTTTACCAGAATCCGGATTAATAGATATTTCACCCTTTTCTATTGGTTCTGCATCGGCATACCACAATCCGTCTTCCATTTGAATTACCAAAGACGGATGACCATTATCACTTTTGTTTCTGTGCAAGTACAACGCTTCACCATCAATACGCAATATCTTGCCACAACTGTTCTCAGACTTTGAACCTTTGGGTGATTTCAAACCATCTGGGCATTCCGCAATACTTTCGTTGGCATTCGATACAGTGAACAATCCACCCGGACAATAGCTGTTTTCAGGACATACAGCATCACATTTTCCAGAATCTTGTGATATATATTTACCAGCTTCGCATCTTATACCAGTTTCGACACAGGTCAATTCACCATCAACAGTTTGTTCTGTGTATCCTGATGCGCAATTCAAATGATCTATGCGACACAAAGTGGCACACACCGATTCGTTTGCCGCCTCACTTCCAGAATATAACGTACACGAAACAGTTTCTTGCACATAAACAGCCGTTCCATTTCCGCCGGTATAAGGCTTTTTTTCAGCACATGATAATTCAACATTTTTATAACAATCTTGCTCTGTTTTTGCCAATTTATCGGTATTAGATACAGAAGTATAACCATCTGGGCAAGAATTTATTCCCCCATCTTTTCCATCAAATTGTGCATTAAATCCTGTACAATAACTGCCCGATTTACATACAGCGCACTCAAAAGTCTTGGAATTTAAATAATAACCTGCACTACAATTATAATGTTTGCCTTCCCAAACAGGCTCTAATTCAACAAAACTGCCGTTTTCAGAAACCCCCAGTGTCTCTTGATTACAAATAGAATCCGCAGTAATCAAAGCCACTGGCAGGTTTTCTGAATCGGTTTCCGCAAATGCGACCATCGGCAACGCCAGTGTCACCGTCAACAATACAACCAAAAGTTGTCGCTTAAACATGCGGATCTGCTCCCCTTTCTTTTTCATGCATAAGGTATTTTTCCCGGTTTTTCATTGTTTTTTTATCCTTCCTCCCGACCAAAAACTCGAGAATTTACCCTTGTACAAAAGAATTCTAGAAAAAATTCTTTAATTGGGTCAAGTAATTTCCTGCCAATACAACGCAAAAAAAAATTATATAAAAAAACACTTATAAAAATTCGCTAAAAACCGAAAATACTGGCACACAAGGCAAATATGCAACAGATCAAAAAACATCAAATCAAGTACTTTTTTGTATATACTTTGTGTCTATACAAGGCAAAAAAACACTTAAAAAAACAATTTGCAATTATAACTTTTTTAAGATAAAATCTGCGACGTATGCGCCCATGGCTCAATTGGATAGAGCAACAGATTTCTAATCATCCGTAATTTTTATGG
>CAMVPZ010000074.1 GCA_947169505.1 uncultured Pseudomonadota bacterium | reverse complement strand
AAATATTCACCATAGAATTTATTTTCCCCGGTTGCAGGATCACGTGAAAAACACACACCTGTTGCAGAATCTTCACCAGAATTTCCAAACACCATCGCTTGGACATTCACTGCCGTACCCCAATCAGATGGAATATTATTCAATTTACGATATGTGATTGCTTTTTTGGACATCCAAGAACAAAATACTGCACCGATACCCAATTTTAATTGTTCCCATGGATCTTGTGGGAAAACTTTACCAATTTTCACGCCAATTTCTTTGAATTTTTCAACCAATTCTTTCAAATCATCGGCTGTCAATTCTGTATCAACTTTGTATCCTTTGTCTTCTTTCATACGTTCAAGTGTATGTTCAAACAAATCAATGTCTGCACCCAACACAACGTCAGAAAACATCATAATAAAACGACGATATGAATCATAAGCAAATCTTTCATTATTTGATGCACGGGCCAAAGCCTTAACCGTTTCATCATTCAAACCCAAATTCAATACAGTGTCCATCATTCCCGGCATAGACACACGAGCCCCAGAACGAACAGATACCAATAAAGGATTTTCATTATCTGCGAATTTTTTACCCATAATTGATTCAATATGTGCGATTCCAGATTTAACCTGGTCCATTAAATCAGACGGATATGTTTGACCATTTTCATAATAATATGTACAAACCTCTGTCGTCACAGTAAATCCGGCAGGTACCGGCAATCCAACCAAATTCATTTCTGCCAAATTAGCACCTTTGCCCCCCAATAAATTGCGCATATCTGCACGACCTTCGGCGGCACCATTTCCAAACGTATAAACCCATTTATTTGCCATGGTTTCTCCTTATTGTTTTTATTAAACCGGGGGTATTTTGATAGAAATTATTACCAAAAGCAAGAACAAAATCGTATATATTTATGTTAATAACGTATTCCTGACTAATTTAAGAGGTGTTGACTTTTTTAGATATATGGGCTAATGTTCCTTGTGATTTTGAAAAGGTAAACAAAATGGAAAAATTATCTTCTGCTGTGAAAAAGCAGGTATTGGAAAATATGTTTGTCAAAAATTATAAACGTATGTGGCCATACATCAAACCTGTATGGTTTCGTGCATTGATGACTTTGGTATTGGCTATACCTGTGGGATCAATGGACGCATTAATCGCATGGGCGATTAAACCTTTTACTGATGCAGTTATGGTGGAACAAGCCATGGTATCCAGTTGGTACATACCTATATTAATTGTTGCATTTACATCTGTCCAAGGTGGTTTAACATACATATTAAATTATTTGAACACATGGGTTGGTGGTAAAATCACAAATTCGTTAAAGGCAGATTTATTCAAAAAATTATTAACTTTTGAAACAGAATTTTTTACATCTCAAAATTCTGGGGAAATATTGGTAAAATTCAATTCTAATGCAGATATGGCATGTGCGGGGTTATTATCAAACCTGAAATCGTTTGTTCAAAAATTCTTTACTGCACTGTCTTTGATTGTTGTTTTGTTTCTTAATTCGTGGCAATTGGCATTGGTGACAACAACAATTTTATTGGTTGCTTTTTTACCGATGACACAGTTAAAAAAACGTGTGACACCTGCTGTTTCTGGAATGATGGAAGTTATGGCCGGTTTAACAACAAAATATAATGAAACATATTCTGGAAACAAAACTATATTTTCATATAATTTGGAAAAATACCAAGAAAACAGATATCTTGATGTACTGCACAGATATTTTAATTATCAAATCAAAGTATTTAAAAAGACACGTTGGTTAACACCAGTAATGCACGTTATTTTGTCAATTGGTATTGCGTTGGCATTATGGTATGGATCTTATTTAATACTGTCACATCAATTAACACCGGGTGGATTTGTTTCTTTCTTGACAGCTTTGATTTTGTTGTATCAACCAATGAAAAGCATTGGGAACACTTACAGTTCTGTAATCATGTCGTTTTGGGCAATCGAAGCATGTTTTGAATTGTTGGATATGAAACCAAAGATTTTGGACAAACCAAATGCAATCGAAATGCCAAAAACACATCAACAAATCAGTTTTGAAGATGTTTCATTTAATTATTTGCCTGATGTACCTGTGTTAAAACATATAAATTTAACAGTAAACAATGGGGAAACAATTGCGATTGTTGGAAATTCTGGCGGTGGAAAAACAACTTTGGTAAATTTATTGCCCCGCTTTTACGATGTGACAAATGGTGCGATAACTGTGGATGGTGTAGATATTCGTAATTTCACTTTGCAGTCTTTGCGTCAAAACATCGCGGTTGTTTTCCAAGATAATTTCTTGTTTGAAGGGACGATACGTGAAAACATATTATTGGGAAATGAAAATGCCACCGAAGAACAATTACAATGCGCATTAAAAATGGCGTATTTAGATGAATTTTTAAAAACATTAAAAGATGGTATAGATACACACATTGGTGAACGTGGTGTATTATTATCAGGTGGTCAACGTCAACGTGTTGCGATTGCACGTGCGTTTTTGAAAAATGCGCCAATATTGGTTTTGGACGAAGCGACATCTGCATTAGACAATAAATCCGAAGCGGTTGTGCAAAAAGCTATTGAAAATTTGATGCATGATAAAACAGTGTTCGTAATTGCACATCGTTTATCAACAATTCGTAATGCTACAAAAATCATCGTTGTAAACGATGGTCAAATTGTTGAAACAGGCACGCATGAAGATTTATTAAAGGTTGAATGTGGTGCGTATAAAATGCTTTACGACATGCAATTCAAAACGGATAATAAAGAAGGCAATTAATGTAAAAGTAAAAAGGGGCAAAAGCCCCTTTTTCTAACGTGAATCGTGTTCATTTTGTGGTGTTGATTTCATTTTGCCAAAAATTTTTTTAATACCGGCAAACCAACCATGTTGGGTTGATAAACGACCTTCTTCTTTTTCTGCCCCACGACGCAAACTTTCTGGTGTGGTATCCAAATTCAAAGAATTACGTTGTTTCATATCCTGTAATAATTGAATGTTGGCATTTAAAATACCTGCGCCATATCTGTCGGTCACAATGCCAGCTTCACTTGCAATAAGAGGTTCTAAATCGTTTAATCTTTTTATAGCGTGATCAATCAATTTTGTAAATGCTTTTTTGTCATTAACGTTGCCCGCTTCATCAACAACTCTGGACGCTTTTAATTCAATTTTGAATTGTTTCAATACATCATCAATTTTCTTTTCAAGATCAATACTCATTTTTTTTCCTTTTTGTTTTTTTGCTATACAACTTCGGTGACAGCACGCAATGTTCCGTCCCTTGATAATTGCACAACACGAATTTTCTTTTTCATTTCCGCAATTAAATCGG
>CAMVPZ010000073.1 GCA_947169505.1 uncultured Pseudomonadota bacterium | reverse complement strand
TTTTGTTATTTTTGTGTTATAATAACGTGTGTAGGGAGAATGGCAAACGCAAAGGTGCTTTTAATATGCCGGCAAAAAAATTAGATTTTAAAACAGGACAATATGTTGTTTATCCAACCCAAGGTGTTGGAAAATTATTACGTATCGAAGAACAAACGATTGGTAATCAAAAAATTAAATTGATGGTTATTGATTTCGAAAGAAATCATATGACTTTGCGTGTTCCGTTGGAACGAGCTGAGATCTCTGGTTTGCGTCCGTTAAGTACGGCCAAAAAGTTAGATGAAGCCATTAATGTGGCCAAAGGCAAAGCTGGGGCCAAACGTATGATTTGGGCACGACGTGCTGCGCAATACGAAGAAAATATAAATTCTGGCGACCCAATAAAATTGGCTGAGGTTGTGCGTGATTTACAACGTCGAAGCGCAACAGATACTATGACTTTTTCTGCACGTCAATTGTATTTAAGGGCTTTGGAACGTATGGCACAAGAATTTGCTGTTTTGCATAAAATGGATTTAGAAGAAGCATCTGAAAAAATCGAAGATATTTTGGGTGTTCCAAAAGAAATAGATTTAAATGCTACGGAAGAAGAGGTTGATGAAACCGACGAAGAATAAATTTAACACGTCATGTAAAATGACGTGTTTTTTTTTCTTGTGTTTATCCTTTTTTTTCGCAATCATTTAATTATAGTATTAACAAAGGAAGTAAAAATGGCTGGAAGTATAAATAAAGTAATATTAGTTGGTAATTTGGGTGGCGATCCCCAGGTTCGTTCTATGCAATCTGGACAAAAAGTTGTGTCGTTTTCATTGGCTACATCGGACAGATGGCGTGATAAGGCAACTGGTGAAACCAAAGAACAAACGGAATGGCATCGTATTGTTGTGTTCGCACCAAATTTGGTCGAAGTTGCAGAACGTATGTTGCAAAAGGGAACAAAAGTATATATCGAAGGGACGTTAAGGACACGTAAATGGCAAAGCCAACAGGGCGCAGATACATATACAACCGAGGTTATTTTGAATCCTTTTGCAGGTCAAATGGTTATTTTATCGGGCGCAAAAACTTTTGATTCAAATGGTGAATCTGCAACAGCTGCCCCGGCACAAAGGGAAGAAGTTAATATTGAAGATATTGCAGATGATATTCCATTTTAATAAAAAATTTTTTATAAAAAAAAAACCGCCAGTTCGGCGGTTTTTTTGTTCGATTTTATTATGATAATTTATGAATTACCAAACCACTGCGCAATTTTGGTTCAAACCAAGTAGTCTTTGGTGGCATGATATTTCCCGTGTCTGCGATATCAATGATTTGGCGCATTGTGACAGGATATAATGCAAATGCAACAGCCATTTCACCGGAATCTACACGTTTCTTTAATTCACCCAGTCCACGGATTCCGCCAACGAAATCGATTCGTTTGCTGGTGCGCAAATCACCCAAATTCAAAATTTTATCAAACACTAAATTTGATAACACAGTCACATCCAAAACACCGATTGGGTCGTTGTCGTTGTATGTGCCCGCTTTCGCAGTTAATGAATACCATTTTCCGCCCAAATACATTGCAAAGTTATGTAATTTATTTGGATGATAAATATCAGCGCCCATTTCAACTACATCAAAAGATTCGTGTAATTTTTCAATAAATTGTTCAGGTGTTAAACCGTTCAAATCTTTGACTACACGATTATAATCGATAACGTGTAATTGGCTTTCTGGGAAAATCACAGCCAAGAAATAATTATATTCTTCGTTTCCAGTGTGATTTGGATTTTGTTCACGTTTTTCAGCACCCACACGTGCAGCGGCAGCGGTTCTGTGATGTCCGTCTGCAACATAGAAAGCAGGTACATTCGCAAAAATTTCGGTAATGCGTTTATTTGTTGCATCATCGTCGATTTTCCAGAAAGTATGACCGAAACCATCGGCTGCAACAAAGTCATATTCTGGTTCGTGTTTCGCAATCCATTCAGCAACCAATTTATTCATTTCGTCTACATCAGGATATGCAAAAAACACAGGTTCCAAATTCGCATTTTGAATACGAACGTGAATCATGCGATCGTCTTCTTTTTCTTTTCTGGTCAATTCGTGTTTTTTTATTTTTCCAGTCATATAATCATCAACATTTGCTGCAGCAACCAAACCATATTGTGTGCGACCATCCATAGTTTGTGCATAGATATAATACATTTCTTTGTCGTCTTGGTTTAACCAGCCGTTTTCTTGCCATTTTTTGAAATTTTCAACCGCTTTGTCATAAGTTTTTTGTTCGTGTTCATCAGCGATTGGGTCAAAGTCAATTTCTGGCTTGATAATATGTAAAAGTGATTTTTCCCCAGCTTCAGCTTTTGCTTCGACAGAATTCAAAACGTCATAGGGACGGGAAGCAACTTCTGTGGCTAATTCTTTTGGTGGGCGAACCCCCGCAAATGGTTTAATTTTCATGATTATTCCTTTTTCTTTTGTTTATTTGTCTTTTTATTCAACGCCTGGGATTATAACACAAAAAAAATCGTTTTCCAGATGTGGTTGAATTATTTTTATAAAAATGCAATTATCGTTATATGAAAAAAATATGGTTGTGTTTTTTGTTGTCTGCGTGCGGGGGAAATTGGATTGTTCCAGACGGTTTTCAATACGTTCCAATTAAAACCGATAATTATAAAATTGCCACGTGGCAAAAGATAAATAATGTAAAAAATAATATCATGCATGTTTATATCGAAGGTGATGGGCATGCTTTTGATGCGTATGGACGACCGACTAATGACCCGACACCACGTGGGACTTTGGTGCGTGATTTGGCGGCGGCGGACAATTTTGAAAATGTTGTTTATATCGCACGTCCGTGTCAATTTATAATGGATGAAAATTGTTCGCAAACTGATTGGACAGATGGGCGATTTTCACAAAAAATCATAGATGCAGAAAGTGCGGTCATAAAACAAATTGCAAAAAACAAACATATTGTTTTGATTGGCTATTCGGGTGGGGCGATGGTTTCAGGCTTAATCATTAAACAAAATCCAAAAATGAAAGTTGATAAATGGATTACGATTGCTGGGGTTTTGAATCATAAAAAATGGACACAATATTTTGGCGATGAACCGTTGAATAAATCAATAGATATGGATGCTTTGCCAAATGTTCCGCAAATTCATTTTGTGGGTGGACGGGATTCTGTTGTTCCGTACGATTTGGCAAAAAATTGGGCTGAACCAAAGATATAAAATTAATTCAAAATGCAAAGCATGATGATTTCGGTAATTTAAAAATATTTGATTGAAAAAGTAAATAATACATTTATAATTGTTGCGAATTGGGGTATAGTTTAATGGTAGAACAGCAGACTCTGACTCTGTATATCGCGGTTCGAGTCCGTGTACCCCAACCA
>CAMVPZ010000072.1 GCA_947169505.1 uncultured Pseudomonadota bacterium | reverse complement strand
ATTGGTCGAAGTAACGCCAAGCACAATTCGTCTGCGCAAAAAAGAATTGGACAGTGGCAAACGCAAGAAAGCATATCGATATGCTGAAACAGATTAAAAAACCGCCCACACGGGCGGTTTTTTTTATTTAATATTGTTTATTAATATTTTAATTGATATAATACACATAACGGAGTGTTTTATGGCTTTGATAAATATATCAAAACAAAGAAAATTATTATCACAAATATTAACTTTTTGGATACCGATAAAAAGTTATCGTCGGGCTTTGCGTGGCATAATTTTGTTTGGAATAAAAAATTACTTTAATATTTTGAAAAATGACAAAAGAACCAAGTTTTCAAACGATTTGGCGATTGTTGCAATTATGAAAAACGAAGGTCCATATTTAAAAGAATGGTTGGATTTTCATATATTGGTTGGTGTGACAAAATTTTATCTTTATGATAACGAATCAACAGACGACACAACCAAAATATTAAAACCGTATATAAAGCAAGGTATCGTTGATTACACATATTGGCCGGGTCGTGCGATGCAAATGGCTGCATATTATGATTGTTTAAACAAACATTCTTTTGATACCAGATGGTTGGCTGTTATCGATTTGGACGAATTTTTGGTTCCTGTTCAACATAAAACTGTACCTGAATTTTTACACACCCTGCCCGACGGCTTTGCACAATTGGTTATCACATGGATAATATATGGTTCTTCGGGACACGTTCATAAACCAGATGGTTTATTAATTGAAAATTTCAAACATCATGCAAAAAATACTTGGGGTGTAAAATCTATTATCAATCCACGATTGGTATATTCAATGACAAATCCGCATGTTCATAAAGTTGCTGGTTTTACAATTGATAATAACGGAAAAAAATTGGGTTATATAAATCAATCAAAAAATCCGCCTGCGTATAATAAATTAAGATGTAATCATTATTATACAAAATCTTATGATGAATATATTGAACGGTTAAATCGTGGTTCTGCGACCACACAATCAACACAAAGTTATCGTGGTATTGAAAAATTTCATGAATACGACCGTAATGAAATATATGACGATATAATGGACAAATTTATAAAGAAATTAAAACATGAAAAAAATTAAACGATTATTTTTATTTGCAGGATATGACCCAAACGGTGTTATTAACAGCGCATTGGTTTATTACATAAACACATTACAATTATATGGCGATGTCATCTTTTGTATGGATAATAAATTCAATAAACATGAAATTAAAAAATTAAGAATACACCCTTTGTCTGTGTTCATAACACGACACAAAGAATATGATTTTGGTTCGTACAAACGTGCATTTCAATATGCAAAAAACAAAGATTTATTAAAAAATTATGATTATGTTTATTTGGTAAACGATTCTGTGTTTGGTCCAATGATTGATATAAAAAAGACATTAACTGAAATAGAAAAATCACCATTTGATGCATGCAGTATTATTGTATCAAAACATAAAACACACGCATTTATGGAATCTTGGTTTGTGCGATTAAATAAAAAAATATTTATGTCACCTTGGTTTGATGAATTTATTTCATCTGTAAAAAAAGAACCTGATAAAAACATTATAACAATAAAATACGAACATGGTTTAACCAATGTAATAAAAAACAACGGATGTTCATGGGGTGGCTTGTACACTGTACACGGCCGCAAAACATATAATAATCCAAAATATTTATTTAAACACGGATGTCCTTTTGTTAAAAAAGTTTCTTTTACCCGTCACAATGGTGCATTGGGAAAACAAATTAAATATATATTGAAACTCAGCGATGTTGGCGCAAAAAATACGGTAATAAAAACCGCAAATTATTTATACGGTGCAAAATATATGAATTGGTTTTTAACATCAAATCCAATAAAAATTTTATGGCGTAATATTACGTACGGAATAAAAAAAATAATACATGGTGGAATATGAAAAAACAATTAAAAAAAATTGCTGCAATTACTATGGCACGTGATGATGAATTTTTCTTGTCACGATGGATTGCGTATTATGGAAAAAATCTGGGTACTGAAAATTTATATATTTTATTGGACGGCACCGACCAAAACGCACCTGAAAACTCTGGCAAAGCACATATAATAAAATTACCGCATATACCAATGTCACGAAGTGCTGGCGATAAATATAGAATAAAAAAAATATCCGCCATGGCACATGAATTATTAAAAAAGTACGATATTGTAATTGGTTGTGATAGCGATGAATTTCTAATTGTTGACCCAAAAACAAAACAAAACCTGAAACAATATTTATCAAACAAAAAAATAAACACGACTCTTTCTGGATTGGGACTGGACATTGGACAACATTTGTATAATGAAGCAATCCTTGATAAAAATGCGCCATTTTTGGAACAACGTGAATATGCCCTGCTTTCCACACGTTATACAAAACCAGTTGTAATAAACAAACCTGTTTTTTGGGGCAGTGGTTTTCACAGCATTAAACATCATAATTTCCATATTGATAAAAATTTATACCTGCTGCACTTTGGCGCAATTGATATGGATATGTTGGAACAAAAGGCTAAAAAACGTGGAATCGATTGGCTTAATCATTTAAAACGTCGTGGAAACGGAACAATAAATGCGGTTACAAAATCAAAAGCACGTGGTGAAAAATGGTTAAAAATTGCACGTGTACTTCAAACATTTTGTCGACCAATTTATGCATTACGTAAACCGGCTATGTTGGGAATCAAACCAGTTATAAAAATACCAACACGCTTTAAGAAATCAGGGATATAATTTCTTTGACAATAGTTTTTGATTCAAAACTATTTAACGATTTTGTCGCATTGCTAATCATATATTTTTCATCAAGTTTTTTATTATACACATTTTCCATACATTTTGATAATTGAGATATATTCCCAGGTTCAAATAATAAACCAGCCCTGCCATCTAATAATATTTCACGTGGTCCGCATTTACAATCAGACGCAATATTTATTGTGCCAACAATCATTGATTCTATTAAAACTGTCGGTAAACCTTCACCGAAACTGGATAAAATATTTGCCAAAGCGCCCTTCATCAAACCAAACGGATTTGACAAAGCACCCATAAAAACAAATTGATTTTTTGCAGATAAACTGTTTGCAATCATTATATAACGTTTTTTCCAATTTCCATCGCCAACAAAAACCATTTTTATATTTGGGTTATTATTTTTTTGCCAAAATAAATCAAAAGCACGCAATACAGTTTCTATATCTTTATCCGGTGTCAACCGTGATACACAACAAAAATATTTTCCACGTATTGGATTTTTTATTAATGATTTTTCTTTGATTGTTTGTATATCAATGGGATTATAAATCCGCATTATTTTATTTTTATAACATGGATATTTTTTAATAAATTCATTTTTAAAATCATCAGTCAAGACAACAAATTTATCATAATATTTCAAATATTTTACAAAATTTC
>CAMVPZ010000071.1 GCA_947169505.1 uncultured Pseudomonadota bacterium | reverse complement strand
GGATGGTACCATCAATTTTACCCTAAAGTTATTAACAACCGCTTGTACAAGTTGGTTTTACACGTGTGTATGTGCCCGCAGGTACATATTGTACAACAGGTTTGTATTGTTGTACTGTTTCACGAACAAAATATTCACGTTTTACAACTTCTTCTTGGGTGCTGCAATCAATACAGCCACAATTATCACATGTTGCAGGTCTGACCGCTGCACGTCTTGCAGGTTGTGGTTTAGTTGTTGTACGAACAACACCATCTACACATTCTACAATTGTAATAACAGCACGATTATCACGTGTTGCACGATCCAACGCAGCACGCATTTCCATTTCATCACAATCATTTACTGTTTCACGATACATATCTGCGACTGCAACAGTTGAAAACATCGATGCAATCAAAGAAAAAAGAACAAATTTTTTCATATTTTAACCTTTTGTTTTTTTTCTCTCTCGCCAGTCTATCATAGAATATATTTTTCAACATTCAACAAAAAACCGCCGATTGAGATAGTTTATTCGTTTTTACACCCTCATTATTGCACAAAAAATCATGTTGTCAACAAAAATATGATATTATCCCTGCGGCAAAAATACAAAAATCATGATATTTTAAAAGTCATGAAAAAAGATTTTGATTATCGTGGTTCTATTATTTTGGGCATGCATGATGCAATTGTGTCGCTAACGGGGCTGATTGCAGGCCTGGGTTTCGCATTCAGCAATCGTGATGTAATCATTTTATCTTGTATAATATCGTCCATTACCGCCAGTTTATCCATGGGGGCCGCCAATTATTTGGCCATCAAAGCCACAAACCGCAAACATGCAATTCATGCCGCTTTTTACACGGCATTGGCATATATGGCGACTTGCATATTGTTAATATTACCATTTTTTATGTTTAAATCTTTGTCTTTGGCTATGTCATCTGTGTTTATCATGGTGATTTTTATAATTTACATGTTTAATTTCGTTTTTTACCGAAAAAATGGGTTTTATAAGCACTTTTACGAAATGTTGACCATCTGTATCAGTGTTTCCATTATTGCATTTGCAATTGGCCAAGGTGCAAAATATTTCTTTGGGATATAAAACATATTGCATGTTGACAAATTATAAAAAAGTATTATAATTGTGTTGAACAAAGCAAAAGGCGATGACATGGAAATATCTTTGGAACAAAAAAAACGTATCAAAGAAGTTATAAAATACAATGTTTCACGCAGATATTTTATATATTGGGCACCACGTGATTTGTATAATTGCTATTCGACACTTTTTCATGATCGAAGCATTAATTCAATTAAATTTGGACTTGGGAATCTTTCTGTTGACAAAGTATGCAATGTATTATGGACAGAAATGTCTTATAATCCGGTAAGATTCGGCACACAATCACCTTTTGAAATCAATGGTAAGAATTCATTACAATATTTTTGTAATATGGAAATTGATGAAAATTTAAAATCTGCAAAAACTTTATTAAAAGTACAAAACAGTTTGAAAGAATTTTACCATATTGCATGTGACCAAGATAAAAATTTTGATAAAACAAACCGTTTTAAAAATACTTTTGTTGAAATCAGAATATATGACCATGCAATACCTCAAAACCCCTTAAGAAATTATATGAAAAAACCTGCACCAAACATTGGGTACAAGATGTTAACAGAATTAATACATTGCATTCATACAATCACATCTCAAAACCTTGCAGATTTAAACAGAAAAAAATACTTTGAAAAAATGTACGATATCGTTTCGACCAGACATCCAAATTTATCAAGGGGTACAAATTTCATTGATTTCACAACATCGAATTCAAATCAAAAAGAACCTGTTGATTTACAATTACAAATAAAAAAATATTTAAAACAACAATCAAAACTGGAAAAAACTATCGCAAAGAAAATTGAAGATATGTATATAACCCAGGCACGTATTGACGATTTAAATAATTTAGAAAATCCTGGCGATACAAGAGCAGAACAAGCTTGTTTAGAAAAACAAAACGAAATCATGAAATTTTTGGAAGAAAAATTAAGCAACATAAAACACAAAATTGCAACAATACAAAATCTTCAACATGTTATATAAAAAACGCCCATTTGGGCGTTTTTTATTTTACAACCTGTTTCAAAGTATCACGATAATTTTGAATTTGTTGTTGTGTCAGCACATATTCATTGTCTTTTGGTAAAGATTGTTGTTGTGCCGTATTTTCAACTTTGTTCGTTTTAAATAGATTTTCCATCATTTTTAAAATATTTGGTAATTGATCTGCTATGAATATCATACCCCATATAAACAATCCACAAATCACAGTGGCACCAATTACAGTATCGACTTTGGCGATTTTTTTTGCTTTTGCTTTTTCTGTTTTCCTTTTGTTAATTTCAACATGACATACATCTATCAATTGTTGAATCATTGGGTATATATCTTTGGTGCTGCCATATACTTTTTGCATATTTATAATCATGTATTTAAATGTAACACCATGTTGCAAACTAATGTTTGATGGATAAAAATAAATCTCATTTATTATTATGCCATTGTCTCCAAATTTACTCATATCGTATTCTTGGTAATGTTCTAATAAGTATTCAATGTGTTTTATTGCTTCTTTATCCGATATTTTTCCCCAATCATCTGGAAAAACGTGTTTATTCTTTTTCATTTTTTACCCTGTATATCTCAAAAATTAATTATCGTACAAAAAAACGCTGTGCGATTTTTCCTGGTATTGCTCTTATCTTTGCAATTTTTTGTTCATATTCTTGTCTTTTTACATATTCATTATAACAACGTTCATCCAAAGCATCCACGATTTCAAAAAATACTGGATCCTTTTCTTTGCTCACAATACCACGAAGTTCAGACCATTCAAATCCTATTTTATAACCAGAATATGCCTTTCTACCACTTCTGTCAAAAGCATATTCAAAAGATTCTAAAGCTGTGTACACAGGTAATTTTTCTAAAACAACATCACCAACGTTTAATGTAGACCAATTATTAGAATATTTGATTTCATAATATTTATATTCGTCCATTAAAATTGCAAGACTTCGACCAAGAGTTGTACCCACTGGTATAGATTTTTTATATTCTTTCATTTTATATTTTCCTTAATCTTACTTTTTTGTTTTATTTGCCATTAACCTTTAACAAACTATCACGATAATTTTGGATTTGCAATGCTGTTTCTTTATATTCTTGATAATTCGGCAAAGATTGTTCGTATTGCTGCGCCTGTTTTTCTATTTGGTGTTTTTTTATTGTTTTATATACTGCATATCCACCAAAAAAAATCCATACAGCAAAAACCATTACAACAACTGCTTTGGGTGCATCATCAATTATTATTATTTCTTTTGAATTTTTTACAGACTTTCTTTTTAACGAATCTTCCGGGCCATCACCATCTTGTGACATAATCAACCTTTTGCGTTGTATCTCTCCAGTAATTTTAATTATAAAAAAACAAACTTATTTTGCAACAAAAAAACCGCC
>CAMVPZ010000070.1 GCA_947169505.1 uncultured Pseudomonadota bacterium | reverse complement strand
GTTATAATTCGTTGCACTGGCGGCGTAGCTCAGTGGTAGAGCAGAGGAATCATAATCCTTTGGTCAGGGGTCCGAATCCCTTCGCCGCTACCAAAAATTTAACCCCGATTTATTCGGGGTTTAATTTTTGGTATTGGGGATTTGGACACCGGCACAGGGGTCCGACCCGCAGGCGAACAGACAGAAAAAGATATTTATAACATTATAAAAGATGGAAAAATAATCGGTTGTTTTTATGTTGATTTTTGAAAGGGGTTCTGTATAATACGAACGATTGCCCTAATAGTCTAGTGGTAAAACACGTCCTTGGTAAGGACGAGTCACAAGTCCGATTCTTGTTTAGGGCACCACAAATGCATTATCTGTTTTGCGTTTGTTTGTTTTTGTTTCCGGTCATGTATGTTTTATACACTCTCGTTACAAAAACTTCACAATACGCAACATCTAATACATTTGTGTCGCCCAACGGGCACAGTGCAAATGCATTATCTGTTTTGCGTTTGGTCAGTTTTTATCTGGTGTGTTGATACGATTGACAACCGTGGAATACCAGAAAAAACAAAAAAGTAAAAAAAGCAGGGTGGCACCGCGCGAAAAAATCTTAGCGCCCCTGTGAATTGAGATTTGAATTGGTGCCGTTTCTACAATCGACACCGAAACAAAATAAAAGGGTGTAAAAATGTTATCTTTGAAATCTAAATACAGAACGCATACTTGTGGCGAACTGAATGAAAAAAACGTTGGTGAAACAGTCACTTTGTCGGGTTGGGTGCATCGTAAACGTGATCATGGATCGCTGCTTTTTGTTGATTTGCGTGACAATTATGGAATAACACAATGTGTGTTCGATGGGGGCGATGAAAATTTGGAAAAAATTCGTCCGGAATCCGTTATCAAAATTACTGGTACTGTTGTGGCACGTGATAAAGATGCCATCAATGATAAAATTCCAACCGGGCATATTGAAATTCAATCTGGAAAATGGGAAGTGTTAACTAATGCGGAAGTTTTGCCTTTCCAAGTGTTTGGTGATGATGATACAAGTGAAGAATTACGTTATCAATATCGTTTCTTGGATTTGCGTCGTGAACGTGTTCATCGTAATATTTTAATGCGTAATAAGATGATTAAATGGTTGCGTGATAAAATGTGGGATTTGGGTTTTTCAGAATTCCAAACGCCATTATTGACCGCTGATTCACCCGAAGGTGCAAGATGTTTTTTGGTACCAAGCCGTTTACATCATGGTAAATTTTATGCGTTGCCCCAGGCGCCACAAATGTTTAAACAATTATTACAAGTGGCTGGGTTCGATAGATACTTTCAAATCGCACCATGTTTTCGTGATGAAGATTTACGTGCCGACAGATTATTGGAATTTTATCAATTAGATTTGGAAATGTCTTTTGTAGACCAGGCAGATATTCAAGCAGTTGGTGAAGCGATTATGCCGGAATTAATAAAGGCTTTTGCACCAGATGCTAATGTTTATCCGGAGATTCCGCATATATCTTTTGATGAAGCGATGTTAAAATATGGATGTGATAAACCTGATATGCGTAATCCAATTTTAATCAGTGATGTGACGGAAATATTCCGTGGTTCTGAATTTGGCATATTTGCGAATGCAATCGAAAATGGGGCGGTGGTGCGTGCGATACCGGCACCAAAATCTGCAGATAAACCACGTTCTTGGTTTGATAAGTTGGGTGAATATGCGGTCAAAGAATTGGGGCTTGGTGGATTGGGCTATATCGTTTTTGCCGATGAGCCAAAAGGACCAGTTGCGAAGAAATTAGATGCAGAACGTATCGCAAAATTACACGAAATCGCAGGCGATAATTCTTCGTTATTCTTTGTTTGTGATAATGTTGATAATGCGGCCAAGGCTGCGGGTAAATTGCGTAATAAATTGGGTACAGATCTTGGTTTGGTTAATGAACGTGATTTTGCATTTTGTTGGGTTGATAATTTCCCGTTCTTTGAACCAGATGAAAACCGTGGTGGTGCGCCAATGTTCACGCATAATCCATTTTCTTATCCGCTTGCAACTTTGGAAGAATTGGATACAAAAGACCCATTTACTATCAAAGCGGCACAATTTGATATGGTATTAAATGGATTAGAAATTTGCAGTGGTGGACTTCGTAATTATAACCCAGATGTTATGAGAAAGTGTTTTGATATTGCGGGTTATCCAATTGAAGCAGTAGAGAAAAACTTTAATGCACTTTATACCGCATTCAAATATGGTGCGCCACCACATGGTGGATGTGCTTTTGGAATCGACAGATTGGTTTCTGAAATCTTGGGTGATGGCGACAGTGTTCGTGAAAGCGTTGCTTTCCCAGCGAATCAACGTGGACAAGATTTGTTAATGGGAAGCCCAAACGAAGTCAGTGAACAACAATTGCGTGATGTGCATATTCAAGTGCGCAAGAAAAATTAATGTTAATAAACGCCCCGCAAAAGCGGGGTGTTTTTTTAGAATTTATCATGTGATTGAATAAAACTTTTCATATATTCATAATCGAAATTCATCATGATTTGTGACAGAGAAAAATCACGATTATTATTTGGATAAATTGTTATGTCGACCGCTTCTGGGGTTGGGGTGATTCCACGTAATAATAATTGTAAATCAGCCATCATTTCACCATTTTGTATTTCCATGTTTCCAGTTGCATCAACATGAGGCATGCTGAGAGTTAACGGGTGTAGTGTTTTTATATTTCCACTTTCATACGTTCCAATAATACGCATTTTTTTGATTGATGTGATTCCTTCGCTTAAAGCACTGGTAAGAAAATATTCACTGTTTAACAATGTTAAAAATTTTGCAGATGCATAAAATTTATCAAATCCAAATCCATATAATTTTCCGCTATCAAAAGACGCATCAAATGTTCCATGTAAATTGTTATATACATCATGCGCTATTTTTCCAGATGTGTTTAATTTTATTTCTGCGGTAACTGTTGTATTTGAAAGATTCAATGGCATATTTTCTGGTAACAACATTTCATCAAAAACAAATTTATTTAATTGAACATTAATTGCGTATTTTAAATTGTGTTTTTTTATGGTTGCCAACATGTTTCCACGTTTTGAATCGCTTATCGAAAAAGTTTGTGTATCATCATGCAGTGAATATATGAATAAATCATATTTTTTATTGTTGTAAATTAAAGATTCTGCACCAAGTGCAATATCGGCTTTGAATTCAAATGGTATGGTGATAGGCGCAGATTTAAAGAAAGACAATTCTTCAAAATTATCTTTGAAATTTTTGTCTGTGAAAGAATCAATGTTTAATGTTTTTGTTTTTAATGTGATAGATTTTGGTGTCGCGCTGCCATAGAATTTATGACCGGCTATTTCCACTATTAAATTAGAAATATTTCCTTTTTTATATATGCCAGATATTACATATGGTAAATCACGCACGGAATCCAATTCAACATTTGGAAACCATGTTTTGAAATTGTCGCCACGAATAACAAAATAATCATCTGTTTTAGATAATCGCCAAAGGTTTGAAT
>CAMVPZ010000069.1 GCA_947169505.1 uncultured Pseudomonadota bacterium | reverse complement strand
CAGTGCTGCCAAAACACAGGAATCCGTATTTCAAAATATGTATTCATTGGTCCTGTTTGCATTTCTATTTCGTAATTTTTACCCATTTTATAATACCTTGATAGTTTTGTTTTGTATATCAACATCTGCATTTTTAAAAGACACCATTTCACCGTTGTCTAATTCAATGATATCGCCCGCACCATAGTTTTGAAAACATTCAACAACACCAATTTTTGTTCCATCACGAATAACATCAAAACCAATTAAATCTGATTGATAATATTCATTATCTTGTAATTTTGGCAAATCATCACGTAAAACAAATAATTCAGTGCCACGCAAAGTTTCTGCTGCATTCCTGTCATCAACACCATCAATTTTTGCAATAACAACATCTTGCTTTATTGCACGAACAAAGTGGAATTTATTGCTTTCACATTTGTTGCAAATAATACGAAAATTTTTAAAATCTTCCGGTTTGTTGGCAAAAGATTGTACACGAATTTCCCCACGAATGCCTTGTGGTGCAACAATTTTACCGATTAAGATTTTTTTGTTATCTTCCATTATTTTTATATGGTTTTAAATATGTGCCAGGTATAGTTAATAAAAATTTCTTGATTCCACGTAAATATTCTTTTTCATTAACATCGCTTTCACGTGCATATTTAATCATAGAATCAAAACTTAAAAAATAACTATCTTCAATCAATTTCTTTTTTTCTAAATCATCGAACCAGACCGAATTAAACACACGTGTTAATTCTTGGCGTAATTCATACTTCGTGTAATTCGATCTGATTTCGTTCATGATTATTATTCTGCAACAGTTTCAGCAGCCGGTTCTTCGGCAGGTGTTTCCGCAGGTGCTTCTGCAGCAGCCTTAGCAGCGGCTTCTGCATTTGCTTTTTCTTCTGCTATCTTTGCCAATTTGTCGGCTTTATCTTTTGCTTTTTGTTGTGTTTTTTCAGATGGTTGATTTTTCTTGGTTTGTGTTGGAATTGGTTTAGCAGCAACCAAGCCAGCATTTGCCAAAAATTTATAAACACGATCTGATGGTTTTGCACCCTTGGACATCCAATCTTTGATTCTTTCGATATTCAAAATAACACGTTTTTCATCACCTTTGGCCAA
This sequence comes from uncultured Pseudomonadota bacterium, assembly GCA_947169505.1. Classification (GTDB taxonomy): domain Bacteria; phylum Pseudomonadota; class Alphaproteobacteria; order Rs-D84; family Rs-D84; genus Enterousia. Next base: position 2,520 of record CAMVPZ010000069.1, on the reverse strand, counting down.
CATTGGATTGTATTTACCAACTGTTTCCAAAATTGCGCCAGAATTACGAGCGTTTCTAGAATCTGTGACCACAACGTGATAGTAAGGGCGTTTTTTTGCACCATAACGTGCCAATCTGATAACTGTTGCCATTTTTTTATCCTTTTTGTTTTGTTATCTGGTTAAACCCAAAGCATAAAAACCGCCATCAAGAGCGAAAACTCGCCGGTTGATGTTCCTTGTGCATGCCGCACACAGGGGGTTCAATAATAGCAATCTTTGGGATTTGCCAAGGTATTATGAATTAAATTTTATCAAAAGTCAAATATTTGTTTGATTTATCTGCCCTTACAACAATTGCGTGTTTTGTGACACCAATTATCTTGTTTTCTTAAACCACACTTTGATTTTTTGTTTTTTAACTTTTTGTTATTATTTACATTGATGATATTCACAGAACCGATATTAACAACGACATTTATCGTGTAATGAGCATTGTCTAAACATTTATTACCCTTATGATTGTTGCATAATTTGTGTGCAGGTTGAAAATTTTTCAATGTATCTTTACCACCTAAAGATTTTGGATAAATATGATCCCACGAAAACCCCATAGGTTTTTCTTTGCTTGAATCTTTGGTCGTTTTGCTGTTTATAATAATCGGTTGTCCACACAAACCACAAACAGGAAAACACTTATAATCACCCATAATTTCATATATTTGTTTAATTTGTCTTGGTGTAAATTGTTCGTTAAGGTGTTTTTGGGTGCTGTAATCAACCAACAAACCTTTTACAGTTTTACGAACATCGGGTATATTGAATAAATCTTTATCTTCTTGAAGAATACCAACCAATATCAAAAAAAGTCGTTTCAAGTGGTCTTTGTCCATAGAATTTGCAAGAATGCATAAGGTTTTCAAAGTTTCTTTTACTTCATTGTGTGTCATAATTTAATTTCATCCTTTGTCAGGCATTAAGGATTATACACATATTGGCATTTGTCAAATGTTAAAAAGTGAAATTTTATTTTTTCTGGACATTTTTAATATATTTATGTAATATTTCCACCGAATTGCGGGTGTGGTATAATGGCAGCACGAAAGCTTCCCAAGCTTTAGACGAGGGTTCGATTCCCTTCGCCCGCACCAAAAATTCAACCGGTTTTTGCCGGTTTAATTTTTGCCTTGTGGGCGTGGAAGAGAACCCGTTGAAGAGGGTTTGAAAACAAGTAGATTTTGGAAGTAAAACACACCAAAATCGTCACGGTTTACACGCAGGCATTTATGCCGAGTGATTCCCTTCGCCCGCACCAAAAATAGGGCCGACCTTGTGTCGGTTATATTTTTAGATTGTGGACGTGGAAGAGAACATTTTATTATTGTATTTCTTTGTGATTTATGATATAATATGCACAATCAGCAGACGGTTTTGTCCGCTGTTTTTTTATTTATCCGCTTTTTAGCGGATTTTTTGTTATAACAAAAAAAGGAGAAAATATGCAAAAAGTATCATATATGGGGGATGGCACAACGACAGAATTCGCATTCAATTTCCCATATTACGAAAACACAAATATTACAGTTAATAAAAACGGTACAACCGCATCAGGATATACAATAATTGGAACATCTGCCGGTCAAGATGCAGATATTCCATATACGGGTGGCAAAGTAGTTTTTGAAACGGCACCAACCAGTTTAGATAACATAATAATTGCTCGCCATTTACCTTTGGTACGAACAGTTGATTATCAACCAACGGCAAAAATAGAACCTACAACATTAAATCAAGACATAAATTATTTAATGGAAGTATTAAAAGATTTAAAAGATGAATTTGATACACTGCATACACAATACACAGAAATTGCAGATAAAGAATCAACGACAACATTATTGGCACGCATCACCGCAATTCATGATGAAATCGTATCAATCAGCGCACAAATATCAGCATTAGGTGACATCTCTCAAATACGCAATGATATAACAACATTGCAAACAACAACAAACAATTTGGTTAACAACCCAAAATACACAACCCCAAATTTATCGCAAAGTGTTTCTTTGAATGATGGGGATACATTACCATGTGATGCTTTTGTGTATTGGATTGGTTCTGGAATGGGTAATTGGAAAAACATAGGCATTGTTGCAAATGGTACTACTACTTTTGCAGTCGCTTCATTATACACTGTTCAAATGGGTGTATTTTTGCCACGTGGCACAACAATAACAAAAACAGACGGAACTTCTTCTGTACAATATTTTCCATTAAATTAACATAAAAAGATACAAAGCGATTTTTGTCGCTTTGTATCAAATCTTAAAATATCGAAACAATTAATAATACAAGTATTACAATTATGCTGAAATTAAATAATTTTTTATATTTTTTATATTTTTTTTCTATTGTTGTTTCTTTAAAATTATCAGCCAAATCCAAGAAATCTTTATAACAGAAGCCATATTTTTTATATAACAAATTATAATTTTCTGTATTTGTTATAAACTTAACAATTTGGTTGTATCCCCACAA
>CAMVPZ010000068.1 GCA_947169505.1 uncultured Pseudomonadota bacterium | reverse complement strand
ATACCTTTGTCAACAATGCCACGTGGAATTGAAAACAGCGATTGGGGTCCGGGACCGATTGTTGTTTTTCCAACAGCCGAAGGAACACCATATCAATTTCAATTTCATGTTTCTGATAAACCGGCTGCAGTTGGGCATACTTTGACAATTGGACCGACTGGTGGTGGTAAAACAACATTATTTTCGTTTTTAATTTCACAATCTTTACGACATCCAAAATTAAAAGCTTTTTTCTTTGATAGAAACAAGGGTGCAGAAATATTTACTTTGGCTGTGGACGGTAAATATGTGACGATGAATAATAAAGAAAAAGATTCAAACAAAGATATGTTTTTAACACGTCTTAATCCGTTAAAAATGCCAGACAGTGCTGCAAATCGTGCATTTTTACGCAGATGGTTTTCAATTATAACCGGACAAAACGATGTTGTATCTATGGATGAAATTGCGCGTGCTGTATCTGTTAATTTTGATTATTTATCAGACAAAGAAAGATTATTAAAAAATCTTTATGAAAGTTGTTTTTCGTCTTCTGGAAAAATGCGTGGCGAATTAAAAAAATGGATAGATCCATTACAATATGGTGATATATTTAACGAAACCAGTGATACATTGGATTTAAATGCTCGTTTAACTACGTTTGATTTCACAGAAATTTTACAAGATGAAATATTGGCACCGGCGGTTATATCTTATATTTTACACAGAATAAATAATATAACTGTATCCGGTGGAAATCCTTCGTTAATCATGATTGATGAAACTGCGCCAATGTTGGAAAATAAAATGTTTCGTGATAATTTTATAGCAGGTCTACAAGAAGGACGCAAAAATCGTCAAGCATACATGGTCGCATTCCAGCGTGCGAATGTTCTTGATAAACTTGGGATTGGTGATGTTGTTCGTGGTCAGGCACAAACTGTATTATTTTTCCGTAATCCCGCTGCAGATATAAGTGATTATGAAAAATGGAATCTTAACCCACTAGAAATGGCATTTATCCAAGGTAAAGCGTACCCAAACCTTAAACGTGCAGTATTATTATCAAGACCTGTGACGAATGAATCAGTTATTTTAAATACAGAACTTGGCGGCCTTGGTAATATGTTAAAATTATTTGAATCTGGACGTTCTGCTGTTTTATTGGCCGAAGATTTGTATAAAAATTACGGTAATAATTTTGTAGAAGAATACCTTAAAAAACAAGGATAATTGTTGTGGTTAACTTTGGTTTTTTAAAAAGAATTTTGATATTATTTTATGTTTTTTTTCCGGGTGTTATGTACGCCGGAAATGATTGTTTAAATTATAAATTAACACCAAAAATTACAATACAATCACCAATATGGGAAAAAAATGTAGTTCAACCTTTGAAAGAAATGGATCTTTTACACGGTGATGTTATTGCAACACTGATTGATGAATTTGATATTACCAGTGATATTACTTCAATCGAAGATGGTTTTTGTGTCGCATTAAAAAATATAGACGTTTTATTTGGGTATTCAAATTTTTTGGTACAAATAGACATATCTTATAAACCAAATACATGTCCTTATAATGTGATATTACAACATGAAGATGAACATATCAGGGCTTATTTATCTGTTATCGAAGATAATCAAGATTTATTAAAAAAATCAATAAAATCTGCGGCTGATTCTGTTGTCCCGATATTTGTTCGTGATACCAAAGATATAGAATCTGCGGTTGATAAATTAAATTATGAATTGCAAAATCATCCAGATATAATTTTATTAAAACAACGTATCAAAGCAGAAGAAGAAATACGTAATAAATATGTTGATATAAATAATACTGGTGAAATGTTAAAAAAATGTTTTGAATAACGTGTATACGACGGTTTTGTTGGTATACATCATTTATTCATATCTAATAATAATTCTAATTTTTGATGTGATTCTGTTAGTTTATTATCAATTTCTTTTAATAATTGATCATCATAATCTTTACCATTCAAAGCGTCATTCAATAAATTTTGTTTATCAGATTCTAATTTTTTTATATATCTTTGTAATTTAAATGAAATTATAAATTTTTCAGCATCTTTCAAACTAAGGTTTGTTTTTTGTACGTTTTCATCAAAAGATATATTTAATGATACAAAAAAATCCATATATTTTTCAGCCAATTCTTGATATGTTTGAACAATAGATTTTATTAAATTTATTGTCATTATATCAACGTCTGGTAATTCAATATCTGGTTTATATTCTTGTTTTTTCCATTTATGCCATTGATTAAATTTGCGATTATTGTATTCTTGTTCTATTTCATTTTTAAATATTTTATCGTTTATTTTTGAAATACAATCTTTCATGTATTTTTCAGCCTGTGCCCGTCCACCCGGTGTATTTACCAAATAATTTTTATTAATAGTTTCCCATAAAAAATCAATAATTGGTGTTGCGTTATCTATGATTTTACGCATAGCTGATTCACCATGTGTTTTTAATATTTCATCAGGGTCTTTGCCACCAGACACAAAAGCAAATTTAACATCACTGGTATCACGTAAAAACGGTAAAACCAGCGTACATGCCCGTACAGCGGCTTTTTGTCCGGCATTATCACCATCAAAACAAAATACAATATTACGATTTGATTTACATAAAATTGCAATATGGTCTTCGGTCAAAGCAGTCCCTAATGGTGCCACAGTTTCGCCAAATCCATGATTTTGCATTTGAATTGCATCAATTTGACCTTCGACAACAATACTGCGATTTGCACGATGTATGGCATCACGGGCGAAATTAAAACCGAATACAGTTTGTCTTTTGTGAAATAATTCTGTATCGGGGGTATTTATATATTTTGGTTCAGACCCATCTAATGAGCGTCCGGAAAAAGCGACAATTTGTCCATGTGCATTAAATATTGGAAACATTAATTTATCACGAAAAAAATCATACGGACCGAATTCACCAACACGAACCAAACCTGTTGATGTTAATTTATCAATTTTTATGTTATTAAATTTTGATGAAATAATATTAGATTTTGGTGCATAACCAATGCGATATTTTTTTATCATTTCATCAGTAAATCCACGATTTTTTATGTATTCAAGTGCATGTTTACCAGATTCGCTGAATAATAAATCTTGATAAATTTTGGCGGCATCATCTGTTATTTTTATATAATTTTCTTCCGCTTCAATTTGTTGTTTTGTTTTTTGTTTTATTTCTGGCATTTTTATACCAGCCATATCTGCCAATTCTTTAATAGCATCAACAAAATTAATATTTTGAGATTTCATTGTGAACGATATAATATCGCCATGTTCACCACAACCAAAACAATGATAAAAACCTTTATCTTCATTAACAGAAAACGAAGGTGTTTTTTCATTATGAAATGGACAACATCCCCAATAATTTTGACCTTTTTTAACCAGCGGTACACGGCGGGAAATCACGTCTACCAAAGATAATCTTTGTCTTAATTCATCGGTAAAAGAATTATCGAATTTTGACAATTATTTCGTCTTTTTTGTAAAAGGTTTTTTATATGTTTTTTTATTGTTTATTAAATCAATCGCTGTTTCTAAATCGGGCTGTTCTTTCACAGAAACATTAACACGATTGCATGATAAATATGGTCCATATCTGCCATCAGTATAATAATATATTGGTTTATCTG
>CAMVPZ010000067.1 GCA_947169505.1 uncultured Pseudomonadota bacterium | reverse complement strand
TTTATTTGAATCAACTTTATAGTTTATTTTATATGAAATTATATTATCTTCATTGGATGACAGTTCTGTCACCTTGATAATTCGTTATTGGACAACGTTTGACAATTTATTATCTGCAAAAGCAGAAATATTAGAAACTATATATCGGGAATTTCCAAAAAACAAATTGAATTTCCCGTTCCCGCAAATGGATGTTCATGTAAAAAAGAAATAATAAAAAATGCTCGATTGAGCATTTTTTTATTGTGTTTTTAAAGATTTTTTGATTTTAAATTTTTGTTATATCTTTCGTATTAGTTATATTGTTTCGAATTATTTTTATGAATTCGCATAAAGCGACTTTGTGCACGATGATACAACATTTTTGCACGTTCTTTGCGTTCTATTCCTGAAGCAAACAATTCATACACATGTTCCACAGTTTCAATAGCATTAGGTTGAGCACGATAAAGATTCATTTTGTATTTCTTTTCCAATTCAATAACAGTTTCCATAATATCCAAACTGTCCATATTCAAATCTTCACGTAATAAAGTATTTTTCTTGATAACGACATTGGCTGGCATTTCAAAATAAGGAATTTTATACAATGCTCTTTTGAAAATTTTATTAAAGTTTTTTTGTGCAACAATCTTGGTATTAATATTTTTTGCAGAAATATTATTTTTCATTTTTTTACCTCTGTTTTCATTGTTTGGAAAATATTATAGACAAAACATGTCTTTGTGTCAATATTTTTTTGTTGATAAAAAATAATACATTGTGTTTTTCTATTTGACTTTTGAAATATAAATGTATAAAATACATGGGCTTTCGATAAGAAAGTGCAAAGTTCTGGGGTTGTAGCTCAGTTGGTAGAGGTAAGTTGCTTTACAGTGCAGCGGGTCTGTCAAAAGGGTAAAAATCCTTAAATGCAAAGTTCTGGGGTTGTAGCTCAGTTGGTAGAGCACCTGCTTTGCAAGCAGGGGGTCGTCAGTTCGAGCCTGATCAGCTCCACCAGAATAATGGAAGGGGATGAAAATCCCCTTTTTCAAAAAAACAAATTAAATACAAATTCGCCAAAGGGGGTGAATACATAATGGTAAAAGTTTTGGTTCGTGATAATAACGTAGAACAGGCTTTGCGTGTTGCAAAACGTAAATCTCAAAAAGAAGGACTTTATCGCGAAATGAAAGAACGTCAACGTTACGAAAAACCAACAACTAAACGCAAACGCTTAAAAGAAGAAGCGGTTCGTAACGAAAAGAAACGTCAATCAAAACAACGTATGGTCTTTGGATTCTAATGTTGTAAAAATTAAAAAAATCGCCTGAATAGGCGGTTTTTTTCTTGTTTTATTTTTTTTAATGTTTTATATTCTTTGGGCGATAGAAATGGAAAGACCGATGAAGAAAACAGAAAACATAACCGAAAACATATCTGGACAACAATTATCTGACGCACTGTCCGAACGCTATTTATCTTATGCAGTTTCTACGATTGTTGCACGTGCGTTGCCTGATGTCAGGGATGGATTAAAGCCTGTGCATCGTCGTATTTTATATTCTATGTTGCGACAAAAGTTATCACCAAATGCTGCGTTTCGTAAATGCGCAACGGTTGTTGGGGATGTGTTGGGACATTATCATCCACATGGGGATTCTTCTGTTTATGATGCTATGGTGCGCTTGGCTCAAGATTTTTCGGTTCGTTATCCGTTAATTGATGGCCAGGGTAATTTTGGAAACATCGATGGCGATCCCCAAGCGGCATATCGTTATACTGAATCAAAAATGACATCTGCTGCAATGCTGATTATGGAAGGTATTGATGAAGATAGCGTTGATATGATGCCCAATTTTGATGGGACCACATTGGAACCAACTGTGATGCCGGGTGCGTTCCCAAACTTGTTGGCAAATGGCGGTATGGGAATTGCGGTTGGTATGGCAACTAATATTCCAACACATAATGTATCTGAAATTATGGATGCGTTGAATTTGGTTGTGGATAAGCCTGATTCTACAACCCAGCAAATTATGAAGAAATTGATTGGGCCAGATTTTCCAACTGGTGGTGTATTAATTGATGATTTTGACACAATCTGTAAAAACTATGACACGGGGCGTGGCGCATTTCGTATTCGTGCAAAATGGGATGTTGAAAAATTAGAACGTGGAATGGAACAGGTTGTTATCACAGAAATTCCATATGGTATAATTAAATCTAAATTGGTTGAACAAATCGCAGATTTAATTGATAACAAAAAATTGCCTTTGGTCGAAGACATCGTGGATGAATCTACGACCGATGTTCGCATTGTGATTACGCCAAAAAACCGCAATATTCCGGTTGATAAAATGATGGCTCATTTGTTTGCGATGACTGATTTGGAATATAAATTCAATATGAATTTCAATGTGGTTGATTCAAACGGTGCGCCACGTGTAATGCCTATTGGTGATGTGTTGCGTGAATTTATCGCACATCAAAAAAATGTTTTGCTACGTCGCACGAAATGGCGGCTTGGCAATATAGAAAGACGATTGGAAATATTGGGCGGATTGTTAATCGTTTATCTTAATCTGGACCGGGTTATAGAAATCATACGAAACGAAGATGATCCAAAGGCTGTTTTGATGGATGAATTTCAATTAACAGAGATTCAGGTTGAATCTATATTAAATACACGCTTGCGTTCTTTGCGTAAATTGGAAGAAATGGAAATAAGACGTGAAGATAAAGCCTTGCGTGAAGAAAAAGAAAAATTACAGAATTTGTTGGCAAGCGAAGAAATTCAAAACGCACAATTGCATGCTTGGTTTGATGATATTAAAAAACAGTATGCAAAAACAACTGTGCTTGGTCGTCGTCGCACTCAATGGATGCCGGTCGGTGAAGAAATCGTTGTTAATGCAGATGATTTTATCGAACGTGAACCTATAACGGTTGTGTTATCGAATATGGGATGGATACGTGCGGCCAAGGGGCATCTTGATTTGAATAATTTGGATATGAAATTCAAAGAAGGTGATGAATTACAATTTGCATTCCATGCACAAACGACTGATAAAATTAATTTGTTTGTAAGTGGTGGAAAAATGTTCACTTTGTCCGCAAATGATTTGCCTTCTGCACGTGGTTTTGGGGAATCTGTGCGTATGATGGCGGACATTGGGGCAGATGAAACGATTGTTCGTGCTTTTGTTTTGGATACAAATGCGAAATATCTGGTTGTTGGACGACATGGAACTGGATTTATTGTTGCGGGTGAAAATTGCGTTGCCCAAACCAAAAATGGAAAGCAGATAATGAATGTCGATGAACGTAATCCGGCTGTGTTGTGTGTACCTGTTAATGGTGATATGGTTGCGCTGTCCGGGTCAAACGATAAATTGTTAATATTCGAAGCAAATCAAATTCCAGAAATGTCCCGTGGTAAGGGTGTAATTTTGCAAAAATATAATGCAGAACGTACATATACCATTGATGCGATGTTCTTTGATAAAAGCGATGGATTTGGATGGACGACTGGACGTGGCACAACCAAATTGGATGATATAACACCATGGGTTGCCAAACGTGCCAGCCAGGGTCATACAATCCCGGTTGGTTTCCCACGCAGCGGCAAATTCGGGAAATAAAATATCAACATATTTAAAAAATTAATAAAAAATTGTATGTAATTGTTATATAAATTATTGACAAATAAAATTTTAGGTATATTATATTG
>CAMVPZ010000066.1 GCA_947169505.1 uncultured Pseudomonadota bacterium | reverse complement strand
GGAACATTATGTACATCGTCCCACATTTGTTCACAATTTCCATGATCTGCGATAATTAATACACAGCCACCTAAATCCAAAACAGCAGGCACTATACGTTCCAGTTGTTTATCCAGACATTCCATTGCTTTGATTGCAGCCGTTTCATTTCCAGTATGCCCGACCATATCTCCGTTTGCAAAATTCAACAACACAACATCGAACTTTGATAATCTTGGTAATAACGCATCTGTAATTTCGTTTGCAGACATTTCAGGTTTCATATCAAACGTCGCAACCGCCGGAGATGGAATTAAAACTTTTTCTTCCGCCGCATAATCAATATTGCGTTCTGCATCCATAAAATACGTCACATGATTGTATTTTTCTGTTTCCGCAATACGCAATTGAGACTTTCCGTTTTCTGCCAAAACATCACCCAAAGTATTCGAAATTTTTTCATCAGGCAAAAGTGCAGGGCAAACTTCATCCAAACCTTCGCCATATTGTGAAAAGCATAATATATGACATCCGTTTTCAACCACTTTGCGCATAATTTGTCTTGCACGATCACTGCGATAATTTCCAAACAAAAATCCATCATGCACGGTTAATTTTGTTGGTACGATAACAGTTGGTTTTATAAATTCATCAGTTTCACCACGCGCATATGCATTTAATAACGCTTCATCAATAGTCTTTGCATGATATTCAGCCTCAGCCTTAGATATTGCATCAAAAGCCAATTGAGTTCTTTCATTATTATTATTTCGATCCATCGTATAATAACGCCCAGACAAAGTCCCAAAAAACACCGCACCATTTTCAAAAGCATCTGCCAATTGTGATTTTATCAAATCAATATACTTTTGTGCCGATTGGGGTGGGGTATCACGACCGTCAGCAATAAAATGAATACAAACACGCAATCCTGATTTTAAGATATATTTAATTGTTTTTATAATATCATTAACATCTGCGTGGACACATCCATCCGACATCAATCCAGACACATGTACGATACCGCCATCATCACGTACAGATTTAATAAATTTGTTTAAATATGGATTTTTTTCTAAATCTTCAATTTCAAATCTGCGTAAAAATTGATTTACAATTCTTCCCGAACCAATGGTTATGTGTCCAACCTCTGAATTACCCATAACGCCATCTGGCAATCCAACAGCATTACCACTGGCATTCAAAACAGAATTTGGATACATTTTTATTAAATTATTGAAATAGGGCATGTTTGCCAAAGCAACTGCATTATGTTTTTGGTTTTTATTTATTCCAACACCATCTAAAATACATAAAACTATCGGTTTCATAACAATCCTTTTTTGTAAAAACATGATACCACATATGTTTTTTGATTGCAAAATAAAAAGAAAAATTGTATAAGTATTAACAAAGGAAGTTTTTCTTAAAAAGGATTTAATCATGACACGCAAACCAAGGATTATAAACGAAGTCGACCATCATATTGCACAACGTTTACAGTTGCGGCGTGTTATGTTGGGAATGTCACAATCTGATTTGGCAAATCGTTGCGGAATAAGTTTTCAACAAATTCAAAAATATGAAACCGCTGGCAACAGAATCCCTGCGGCCCGTTTGTTTGATTTAAGTCAGGCTTTGGAAACCCCTGTCGCTTTTTTCTTTTTGGGTCTTCCTGGTAATTTTCCACCAGAAACAAAATCAAACCGATCTATGCACGTTTCTGAACAAAAAGAAAATGATCCTTTGTCAAAAAATGAAACTTTGCGTTTGATAAATCTTTATTGGAATTTACCATCTAAATCCCAACGCAATATGGTTATGAAAATGTTAAAATCATTAAACGGAATTCAAGATTAATTTAAAAAAACTGGCAAAAAGCCAGTTTTTTATTATTTTACAAACCAATTATTATTCGCTTATATTAATCCAACATTCGTCACCCATCATATCCCCACCTAAATCATGACAACGATCTTGGTACCAACTTGCTGGTAATTCACATCCGCTGGTGCTTGAATTATACACAGCACCTTCTATTGATTCACATGCCGCCCGATTGTTTTGATATACACACCATCCCGCTTCAGCCAAATTTAAATCATTTATTTGGGCAGTATTTGTAATTTCAACACCATAATATTTCTTGTAAAACGGTTGAACCAATATTGATATTTGTGGATTTGAAATAATATCAGCAGCCACCCATCTACCACCAGCATCTTCACATCCAGACGTAAACACAATTCCCAATTCATCATAAATACTTTTTATTATTTGATTCGCAAGATCTGTATTAAATTGATTTTGTTCTTGTAAAGTATTCGAACTATCATTATTAACCAAATCCGCCGCACAGAAAGTTTTTCTGCGTAAATCCATAGCGGCACGTAATTCATTCTTGGACATTGTTGCACATCCCATTGGATACACAATATCTTCACCAGCACCAACCCTTGGATCACATAATTCGTGTGCATACTTTGTTAATGCAGTTTCACAACCTTCGGCAACCTTTACAGAATCAACCGTATCAACAAAAGTTAACAACGATTGCAATCCGCATTTTTTACCGGATACTGCCTCTAATTTTTTTGTTGTATCAACATATTTACAACCATCTGGATCACCATATAATGCTGCACAAGCCAAAACACGATCATAACATATACCACGAGCAGTCACCGCCACAATCGCCCCCGTAGATTGCATTTCTGTATTATCAATGTCTTTCAACGCACCGGATTGAGTATCATAACATTGTTTTATTGTCGTCACACAAGAATCTTTAACCTGTTGAATTTTTTCGTCTTGTGCCTGTGCTATTTGAATCAATGCAGAACGTTTAAATTCGTTCCACACTGTATCAGCCAAATCACGACAAGAATCCAATGCAGTGGTTGCAAACATTTTTTTATCATCTAAAAATTTATCAAAATTCGGGTTCGCCCCCAAAACGTCCGCAGTCCCATTTAAAACAATTAATTTATTCAAGCCAAACAAAGCCTGGGAATAAATCGGTTCCCCAGTTGTTGAATTTATGTATCTGCCTGTATAATCCATACATTTTTCATAATTTTCACCACACGCAACAGGGTTCCGCATAGCAGTTTCAACTTTGTTTAAACAGTCGTTAACATCTTGTGAATTATGTGCACGATATTCTTCCAATCTTGCATCACGCAAATATTTTTCCGCTGTTCGTACAGTTTCTTCAACCGAAGCACGCTTTGCATTAATATTCTTTTCATACAAATTACAATCTTGAGTAATCATTATAGAATATGCACTGCGTGCCAGATTAAACATGGCATCACCACCGCACGCTTCCCTGGTTATTTCTGAACATTGTTTTGTTGCATTGTCATATAATGCTTTACCCTCTAAATCGGCAAGGTTTACAGATGATCCACCACCAAAGATATCGCCACCATCACCCCAAATATCATCACTTGATCCAAAACCAGAAAAATCCAACACCCCAAGAGAATTCAATCCATTATTTTGAGTTTTTACCACAGATTTCCCAGACAAAACATCACCAATACTGTCCAACAATTTTTGCGAAGCACTGGTGTCTTTTTTAATTGCCGCTTCCCCAGCACTTGCAGTATACATAGCATTAACTTCAGCCGCAGTTTTATCAACCGCATTCAAATTATTGTCTTGGAATTCAGCCAATAGTTTCAAAGCCGAATCCAATTTATCCGATGTTTCACGAAAATTCGTAAATCTGTCGCTGCAAAAACATCTTCTGTATGTATCATTTGCATTTGCACAAATTTGATCCATGCATGTCGCATAAGCATCACGACAATTTGCGTATCCACCACCAATTTTCGTCACATCATTGAATACAGCTGTAGCACGTGCAACCCCAGCACGAGAAGTGTTTTTAACCGTCTTTACATCCATTCCAGA
>CAMVPZ010000065.1 GCA_947169505.1 uncultured Pseudomonadota bacterium | reverse complement strand
CCATTTGATTGATAGTCTGATAGATATGAATTAGGATGACTATTATACGTATATCCGGCAAAACACGTATCACTGGCAACAGTGACCGGGTTTGTTGCATTTGGCAACGGCGACATTAAATTACGAAAAGCTGGGGCTATAACACTATGCGTGCGATACACACCTGTATCCCCTCCGTCACCGGGGCTGGCATACAAAACCGTCGAAGCAGGGGTTCCACAAGGATTAACCAATCTTATTTCTGCACCATCCGATATCCCCCACGCACGTGAAAACATCAACACAAAACAAAACAGGGCAGCAATAAATACACGACAAACATCTCGACAAAAAGCCAGAAAAATTACTTTTTTAAACAAAGTTCTCCCCTTATTTCTTGAAAGTATACAAAATTTGATTAAATTCAGTCAATAAAAAAACAACAAATTATTTTTTTTTAATCTTTTTTGTGGTATCATGTTTATGAAGTTGAAAATTAAACAGGAAACAATCATGAAAGAAAATATTAAGCAACTTGAAATCAACAATATCACCAGTGATGTCTTTGTAATCGCACCAACACAAATCGATGTTATATCGAAAAAATTCGGTGATGCTGTCGCCGAAGAAATGAATGTCCGTCCGTTGGCTGGGAAAATTCGCCAAATTGCCGCCGAAACATTAATCAAAGTTTTACATGATGCAAAAAAAATGGGCGAACAGTTTTAATACAAAACACAAAAAATATTGAAAAAACAAAAAAAAATACTATATTTTCCATACTGGGTGCGAAAAAGCATAGCTGGATTGGACGTGGGCAACCATATGAACACAATCCAGAGGAAAGTCCGGACTGCATTTGGGACTGCATAGTGGCTAATTACCACGCAGGGCAACCTGACGATCAGAGCAACAGAGACGAGCGTGTTAAATCACGGTGAAACGGGCAATCTCTATGCGCAGCAACCTCAAAAAGGATTCCAAGAGTGTCCCAATCGTTAACGGAATCGGGTAGGGGGCTTGACATTTTGTGGCAACACAATTTGCAGATTAATTATGCTTGCAACCTTAATTGTGTTTTTGGACACGGTTTTGGCTGAACAGAATCCGGCTTATTGAACACCCAGTTTAAATAAAAAACGCCATTTTGGCGCTTTTTTATTACATAACTTTTCCTGTGGTTGGGTAAAATGTGACAGATGTATCACGCCACGTATTATATTCACCACGTGGCAACATCGAAAACGGCGAACATGTTTTTATCGCTTCACGAGCCGTTTCCAAAACATATGCAAAATCAGGATCACTTTCTGCACGACTTTCCGATTCAAACCATAGTTTATCAACAACACCCGTGGGTAATAATTTCATGTGTGCAGTAATGCGAATATCTTCCAATCCAGAACGTGACGTATCAATATTCCAACAACGTGTCAATGCAACACGCAAAGCATCAATTACTGATATCGTCATTGTACGATCCAAAGACATAACTTCACGATTAACACGAACAACTTTTTTCTTGCGTGGTAATGGTTTATCTTCTGCTTTTGGCTCTTCTGTTTTTGGCGAATTTTTGTTTGTTGATTTTTTACTTTCATCTTCAACCATAGTTGGTTGATTCAGCGGACTTTTTTCGTTTTGGACAATTTCTTTGCTACCGGCATTTTCATCCGTTTTTTTATCGTCTTTTTGCCGGATTGTATCTGTATTATAAAGTTTGGTTTCGTCTTTGGTCACTTTAATATTTTTTAAATCAATTTCAATAATTTCAACACGATTTGGTGTTACCAATTTAGCACGATCAATAACCACAGAAAAAGAAAACACCATTACAGCAAGCAAAACCAAATGTCCAAATACGGACATCATTATATTTTCACTTTTAAATTGTGTACTTTGTTTCATTTTTATTTGTTATCTATTTGTGTTCGCAAACCAACACGTTGAAAACCGACATCTTTTAATTTTCCCATCATAGACATAACCGCACCATAATCTGCATGTGTATCACCACTTAACATAATAGTTAAATTCGGGTTTTCACCACGCATAGCAACAGCACGTTTAACAACTTCATCCCTGGGTAATTTTTGACTTAACAAATAATAGTTTCCTTGGGCATCGACACTTATTTGAATTGCATGATCGTTTCCGGTCATCGCAGATGTCCCCGCGCGTGGTAATTCCAAATCTATGCCCGCAGTCATCATTGGTGTAGTCACCATAAACACCGCCAACAACGTTGTCATAATATCTATCATTGGGGTCAATGACATATTTGCATCACTTACATTAGAACGTCTTCTGGACATTGTATTTTCCGTTTTTTATTTATGTTTTAATTCTTTAACCGCATCACTCAAAGAATCATATAAATCATCTGCCTTCTTTGAAAACACGTTATACGCAATCGCTGCAGGTACCGCCGCAATCAATCCCAAAGCAGTGGTTCCCAATGCCACAGCCAACCCCGGCGCAATAACACCAATACTGACCGATTGATTAACACCGATTGCCGCAAAAGAATCCATAACACCCCAAACCGTTCCAAACAACCCTATAAAAGGTGCAACATAAGAAACCATTGACAAAAACCACAAATTTTTATCAAACGGGCGTATCAATTTATCAACAATCGTATCCAAATTATCTGTCGCTTTGACAGAAATAGGTTTACGTTTTTGTGCCTGCCAAAGACGTATTTTTTCAATAATAACCGCCCAAGACATAACACTGGCCGCAACCAAAATCAAAGACACACAAAGCGTCATCATATCACGACCACTGAACAAAGATAATAACGAAAAACTATTTTCCATTTTTTCCCTCACTAATTTTTATTTTTTATTTTAACGCATTTACAACATCTTCTGGTATCACTTTGGGGTGCATATCAGAACCCAAATACGCTATGGTAATGTTCATTATAGCACAAATTTTATCACATTTCACGAATTTTTGTTCAATTGTCACAGATGCAGCACCAATTTTTATTGTCTTGGTTTCCACAACAAAATCTTCACCCAACAAAATAGGGCTTAAATATTTAATATTCAAATCATGAACAATAAAACCCAAATCTTCATCCGGCACAATAATATCTTTTGACCAATTTGAACGAGCACGTTCAGCCACTTCTATATATCGACCGTGATACATTATACCTTGGGCATCGCTGTCTGCATACGCCACAGAAAATTTAAAAATATGTGGTTTTTTCATAATGTTATCCTGTTTAATTAAAGTTATTTTTCAAACCCAAGATGTTTATAACCGCTTTCGGTCACAACACGTCCACGGGGTGTTCTTTGAACAAAACCCAATTGCATCAAATATGGTTCAATTACATCTTCGATGGTATCCACAGGTTCAGATAATGCGGCCGCCAAATTATCAATTCCAACCGGACCACCAGCATAATGTTTTATTATCGCCCCCAAATATTCACGATCGATTTCATCCAAACCAACATTATCAATATGCAATTGATACAAAGTAGTTTTGATTGAATCTTTATCAATTAAACTTTTTCCCGCTGCAGATGCAAAATCACGTGCCCGTTTTAACAAACGATTCGCAATACGTGGTGTTCCACGTGAAGACCCCGCCAATATTTTTGCACCTTCTTCATCAATTTTTGTTCCCAATATATTCGCACTGCGCATAATTATTTTTGTTAAATCGTCAACCGGATAAAAAGATAATCTTAAATCAATACCAAATCTGTCCCGCAAAGGATTTGACAACAAACCCGTTCTGGTTGTAGCACCAACCAATGTAAACGGTGGCAAATCAATACGAACAGATTTTGCCGTTGGGCCTTCGCCCAACATAATGTCTAATTTAAAATCTTCCATTGCAGAATATAAAACTTCTTCTATCGCAGTTGGCAAACGACCTGCCTTCCAGCATCTATCCTTCTCTGAGCTATAGACACGGGTTGACATCGA
>CAMVPZ010000064.1 GCA_947169505.1 uncultured Pseudomonadota bacterium | reverse complement strand
CTTCGTTGCTGACGCAACTTAGTCGGTTCTTCGTCCTGACGCCCGCATTTGATAAAATTAAAACACCCAAAGGGTGTTTGATTTTTTATGGCGGAGCGTATAGGACTCGAACCTATGGACCGCTAAAACACGGTCACGGATTAGCAATCCGCTGCATTACCACTCTGCCAACGCTCCGGATGCGTGGTATTATATATAAACACTTTTTAAAATGCAAGAATGTTTTTAATAAAAAACGAAATTTATTGCAAAATGTATTGACAAATCGATATTTTTTGTTATATTAAAATTAACTTGGTTCCCCAGTATCGGGGCGGGCTGTCGGTTCTTAACTTGACAAGTCGGGGCATTTGATTGGCATTTGTCCGAATGTACATCGCAATGTTTTTTAATTGTTGATGAACCAATCCTGAAGAAAGACGAATATTTTATGCGGGCTTATGCGCTTTTTTGAACGTGTTTGACCGTTAAATAACAAAAAGGAGAACCAAATGAAACGTACGAATTTTTCTAAACATTTGTTGTTTGATGTCAAAGTTGCTATGTTGACGGTGTTTTTTTGTACTTTGGTGTTATTGGATGCCCAAGAACGTCCGGCAACTGGATTTGTTTCATCGAAAAAGAATAAAACAGAAAAAAATGCCGATTCTCTTGATACAAAATCATCAAATGTTTATGTTGTAAACGAACAAAGTACAGCTGAAAAAACCGCAAAAAATTTAAAAACATCAAGTTTCGCAGACAAAGACAAATACATTAATGAAAAAGCGGTTGCAGTAATGATTGATAAAAAATCCGTCAAATATATATACGCAAATGGTGATATTGAAATTCGTGAAGGTGGAACTTTGCCATGGCGCAACAAAAATCCAGGTGCAATCAGGCTTGATACAAACGCTTTGGGCAAAGCCAACGGTTTTGCAGTTTATGAATCCGAACAAGCTGGTCGTCAGGGTATAAAAAATTTATTACGTGGAGAAGGTTATCGTAATTTGACTTTGCGGGCAGCGGTCTTTAAATATGCACCACCACATGAAAATGACACAAAAAAATATCAGGCTGACTTAAAAAGAATGACAGGGCTTGATTTGGGTAAATATTTGCGTGATTTAACCGAAGAAGAATTAGAAGTTGTTGTAAGCACGATAAAAGTAATAGAAGGTTGGGTTCCGGGCAAAGTCACATATATTAATGGTCCAAAAACCAAACAAAATATGATGAATAATTTGAAACAAATAACAAAATAAAAAACCGGGGTTTGCCCGGTTTTTTCTTGATTTATTTTATATAATTTGTTATATTTCGTGCATGACAGTTTTATTTATTAATTTTTATTGCTGTTGTTAAAAAATGTTTATATGGCAAACATAGTGTTTGCATTATTTAATTCAATCTATTATCATTCCAAGCAACAAACCAAGGAAGTTTATCATGCAAATCAGATTATATAATACAATGACACGCAAAGTTGAAGATTTTAAGCCAATTACACCAAATCATGTTGGGTTTTATTCTTGCGGACCAACAGTATATTGGGATCAACATTTGGGCAATATGAGAACGTTTTTAAATAACGATATATTGAAACGCATGTTTTTGGCAAATGGATATACGGTCAATCATGTTATGAATTTTACTGATGTTGGTCATTTAACCAGTGATGAAGATACTGGCGATGATAAAATGGAAAAGGGTGCAGCACGTGAAAATATGACTGTTTGGGAAATTGCTGAAAAATACATTAAAAATTGCCTTGCCGATATGGATTTGTTGAATTTAATTCGTCCAACCCATATGCCACGTGCAACCGATAATATCAAAGAACAAATTGAATGGATACAAAAATTGGAAAAATTGGGTTATACTTATGAAATCCCTGGCGACGGTATTTATTATGACACATCAAAATTCGCAGAATATGGTAATTTGGGTGGACAAAATTTGGCCGAATTACGGGCTGGTGCACGCATAGAAAACAATCAAAAACGCAATATAACAGATTTTGCTTTGTGGAAATTTTCACCAAAAGATGCACAACGTCAAATGGAATGGGATTCGCCTTGGGGTGTTGGTTTTCCGGGCTGGCATTTGGAATGCAGCACGATGAGCAGTAAATATCTTGGCGAACATTTTGATATTCATACCGGCGGTCAAGAACATATCAAAGTGCATCATACAAACGAAATCGCACAAAGTGAACCAATTGTTGGTAAACCATGGGTACGTTATTGGGTGCATTGGGCTTGGTTAATGCTAAGAGAAGGAAAAATGTCCAAATCTTCGGGGTCTTTTTGGACTGTACGTGGTTTGGTGGAAAAAGGTTATGACCCAATGGCTTATCGATATTTGATTTTGTTGGGACACTATCGTCAACCAATTGAATTTTCTTTTGAAGCATTGGATGCGGCTGCAACTGGTTATAAAAACCTGGTTCGTAAAGTTGCTGATTTAATGAACGATAAAACCGGTGGCATTGATGAAGATATATATCATCAATGGCACGATAAAATTTTGGCACCTGTGTCTGATAATCTTAAAACCGCCGAATCCTTGGTTGTTGTCCAAGAATTGTTAAAAGATAAAAATGTGAATAATTCGACCAAATTGGCTTTGATAGAATTTGTTGATGAATTATTGGGGTTGCAATTTATGGACAGGGCAACCAAATTACACGAACTGGAATCGATTGCTGCGCCAGAAGAAATTCAAGAAATGGCGCAAAAGCGTATGGAAGCCAAAAAATCTCGTGATTTTGCAACTGCTGACAATCTGCGCAATCAAATTGATGCAGCCGGTTGGACTGTGATGGATACCCCAGATGGATTTAAGTTGGTAAAAAAACAATAAAAATATTAAAAAAATTGCTTGAATAAAGCACATTTTGTGCTATATTAAAACCCGTACTAACAAAGGGAAAATCCATGAATTATCCATATATGCCTAAATCTACCGCACTTTGGTTGATTGAAAATACTGCTTTGACATTTGAACAAATCGGTGAATTTTGCGGTTTACATGAATTAGAAGTTAAAAATATCGCTGATGCAGAATCTAATAAAATGCAGGGTTTAAACCCAATCATCAGTGGCCAGGTCACACGTGAAGATATTGCAAGATGTGAAGCAGATCCAGATGCCAGATTGGTTTTACGTGAAGCAATTGTGGAAGCCCAAAAGAAACAAAACAAAAAAGGTGTTGGATATACACCAAAATTACATCGCCAAAATCGTTTGGGTGGAATTTTGTGGATTTTAAAGAATTATCCAGAATTGACAGATGGACAAATCGCAAGATTGATGCGCAGCACGAATCCAACTGTTAAATCTATTCGTGAAAAAACACATAAATCTTATTCTTTGATTCAAATTCAAAGTCCAATTGTTTTGGGATTGGTTTCTGAATCTGCTGTGCATGATGCTGTGGCCAAAGCACAACGCAAATCTGGCAAATAATAGAGATTTTTACGTTTTACAAATAAATCAAAGGTTTTTTTATGGCTAAAAAACTCGATGAAGCAACAAGATTATTAATAGATTCTTTACCAGAAAGTTTGAAAGAATTGGCTTTGTCTGCAAATGAAGTTGGTTATCTTTCGCAAATGGATTTTGATAATGCTTTTCAAACTGACGAAGTTCCAGAAGAAGAACAAGACGAAGTGATTGAATTCTTTAAACAAGATTTGGGTTTGGAAATTATCGATACAGACAGCGACAGGTTTACTCGTGATATGGAAAAATATTACGAAGAAGACGAAGACAGTTATTCTCGTGATAAAACCCGTAATTTATTAAATACGGATGCGGAACAGGTTGATGTTAACGATGAAGATTATGAACATTATGCCAAACAATTGGAACGCAGTTCAACAGGCAATTTAGTGTTGGGCATCCAAGATTCTATCCAGTCATATTTAAAACAAATCGGTTCGGTTCAATTGTTGACGGCCGCTGGGGAAATTGCAATTGCACAGCGTATAGAAGCAGCGTCCAGATTAATGGTTTATGGTCTTTGTGAAAGTCCAATGACGATTCAGGCTATGCTTGATTGGTATCAACAATTATTAAATGGGGATATTCGTCTTCGTCACATTGTTAATTTAGAAG
>CAMVPZ010000063.1 GCA_947169505.1 uncultured Pseudomonadota bacterium | reverse complement strand
TTCCGGACAAGTTTGTGGATTTGCTGCAGTTCCTGTTAATTTACCAGAATATACATATTTAGAAAACACAGTATGCAAATTATCAACACCATACGGAATAACTTCACCATAATCAGTCAATTTACACCAACAATGTTGACCATTTGGATCAAATTCAACATCATTTGCAGTTGGAAGAAATGTCCAGAACCCAGGGTCATTACAAATTCGTGGGGTTGCAGAAATCTTTTCTGTTGGGCCTTGTGCAGATGTTATGGCTATACCTTTCATGTATACCGTATCATTTACAAAATTAGATACAGAGTGTATGCCATCGACAGGGAACGCTGCTTGCCAGTAATTGTTTGGTAATGACTGTGGTGTGTAGGACAAACAAGATGATCCATTAATAAAACCTTGACACTTTTGAGGTTTGTTTGCGAAAGTGAGAGCTTTACCATCCAAACCAGCCAAGAACGGATTCTTTTGAACATATTGCCATGTTTCACACTTTTTCTCACATGTTTTGTTTCCTTTGTCATCAAAGACGGCTTCTTCGTATGGTTGACATGTTTTTTCTGTCCATCGTGCTGTCAAAGTTTTATTGCCATAATTGGTTGTAGTAATTTTTGTGATTTTGTTATTATTATTATCAAACCATCCAACAAAATCTTGGTTTTGTTTAAATAGTTCTGGTAAAAACATGGGTAAATCGTTGTATGTATAAGTGATTGAATTAACATTGTCACCACCATTCGAATTAAAAGTAATAGTATATTCGTTCGGTGCGCATTGGGTTACCGATTCGTATATTGCAGCACGTAAATTAATTGCTTGGGCAGATACATCGGTTTTATCATAATAAACATTAGTATTCAAAGATTCTGTGTACAGATTTTTTGATACATAACCGCATTTTGCAGTACAAATCTTTTGACATGATGAATTTGATGAACAATTTGAAATGCCAGACCATGTTGTATCGCCTGCAAAAACATATTTGGATGATATCGGCTGATATTCGCCATATTGCACAGATGATTGTGAAGTTCTTGGGGCATATTCAGTCATAAGACACCAACAATATTGCCCTTTGTCATTAATATCTATTGTATCAGCCATCGGCATATATTGAAAACCGCCGTTGGAATTACAACTTTTTTTATAATATGATATTTTGCTTGGTTCTGTTGTTGATGCAAATGCCAAACCTTTTACGCTGAAATTAAGTGCATCAAGTTTCCATTGACCTGTTTGACAAGAGGTTGCTGAAGGATTGCTGCACAACGAAGTATGATCAATAATATCCGTAGTATGAAAATTCGCACATGTATTCACAGGCCCATATTTATATGATGCAAATGGGTCGCTTTGCACGTGTTCCCACATATTACAAGCATTTACACATGTCACTGCGCCTTGCGGATTTAACACAGGTTTTTGATATGGCGCACATTCATTTGTCCATCTTGCATACAAAGTTTTTGTACCGTGCGAGATATCTCTAATTTTTGTAATTGGATCACCGTTTAAATTTTTGTTTTCATACCAACCAACGAAAATTTTATTATCACTGGAAGATGGTGTCGGCAAATCAAAAGGTAAATCATTGAATGTATACTTCAATGGTTCTATTTCGACACCATTTTCACCAACATCAAACGTAAACGTGTATTCTATTGGTACGCATTTCTTAACAGATTTGAAAACATCACCACGTAATCCAACGTTGGTGTGTGTATTATCGTCAATATTTCCAGAAGCAGAATCACCAATGCGTGCACATCTGGAACCACAATCTTGCAGGTTGCATTCATTTGTGACCGGTAATTGTATGTATTTAGTAGAAACTTGTTGAAATGGTGCATTGCCAGTTGTTGAAAATGGTTGCCATGCGGTGACTTGACACCAACAAACATTACCAATTCTACCCTTGTCTACATTTTCAACAATAGGTAAAGCATTAGTGTTACAAACACCTTTTTGTGATGGCATAGAGTATTGTTCTTCCAAACAATATGCTTGACCTTTTACAAAGGAAAAATCTTTAAAATTAAAACGAGCAGACCATTCGCCGGTTGCAGAAGAACTTCCTATAATTCCGTTTAATTGAATATCACAATTGCTCCACATTCCTGTAAAAGGATTGTTCTGTTGTTCAAAACCTTCGGCACATTGTGATGTACATGTGACCACACCATTATCAACCGTGGCCACGACACCGGTGTCGCAATCAGTTTGTTGCCATTTTGCATAATATGTCTTTTCACCACTTAATCCAGAAACGCTTGTTCCGCCCGCTTTAGGATTATTGCATCCGGGTGTTTCGCACCAACCCATAAAGATAAATTTATCTTTGTTCAAATGCGTTAACAATGTCACACTTGTTCCCGGGGTATAATCTTGAATATTGTATATGACATTATTGGCAGCATCATCTATGTATGTAATTTTGTTTTCGATCGGTCTGCAATTTTTAACAGATTTGTAAATATCGCCACGCAATCCATTTACATCGTGTATTAAATCACCACCAATACCGGCATTAAAAGAACTACCAATGCGTGCACATCTTTCGGCGCAACTGTTTAAACTGCAATTGTCTGTATCAGGCAATTGAATATATTTTGCGTATACATTTTGGTATGGCAAATCACTGCTTGTTGAAAAAGGCTTATATTGTGTGATATGACACCAACAATGATTACCAGAAGCATTTATGTTAACCTCATCAACAATCGGTAAAGGATATGTGCCACAAGTGCCTGTTGGTTCTGTTGGTATTGAACGTTCTTCTGCTAAACAATACGCAGTACCGCGCACAGAAACAAAATCCCTAGAACCGTCGTTAAAGTTCGCATACCAATTACCATTATCATCTACTGTACCGAAATCATTATCGCCGTATGTAGAAATACCACAATCAGCCCAACTCGAGAAAGGATTTATTTGTTCAACCTGGCCGTCAGGGCAAACAACTGCATATACGGATGCCCCAAACGTTAGTAAAAATGTAAACAGGGGCACTTTTAAAATGCGCAAAAATCCCGAAAAACTAAGCACTTGTGTCTCCTTTCCTTGCATTCTTGTTTTTATATTAGAAAAAATCAAGGTGGTAGCGCAAGTGTTTTTTTTTAATCTTAATTTGTTGATTTTTTATTTGCTATATATATAATAGTTTTCTGTTGTGGAGATATGGCAGAGCTGGTTGAATGCGCGCGACTCGAAATCGCGTATACGGGCAACCGTATCGGGGGTTCAAATCCCTCTATCTCCGCCAGATTAAAATTTTAATGTTTTTTCTTTGTTTTTGACAGTTTTTCATAAATATCTTTTTCGGGCAAATTTCGAAAAGTTAAATACCAAGATTGCATATTATTTCTTTTATTATGTGTGGCAACACGTTTTTGTATATCTTTGGTTGTTTGCGGTGATGGTTCTATGACTGGCTGTCCTGGTGTCCAATCTGCTGGGGTAGATACAGAAAAATAATCATGTGTTTGCAATGCTGTTAAAATCCGTAATATTTCTTGAATATTTCGTCCAACCGTTTGTGGATAATATAAAACAGTCCTGATTATTCAATGTGGGTAAATAATAAACACCGCTGGAACAGTTTTAGTGTCTGAAGTATTTGGATGAATCATTCCATATAATTTTGAGATTTTTAAATCCATATCTGCAATCACAGGAAATGATATTTCAATATTTTTTAAATTTTTGAATTCTATTTCGTTATATATAGAACGAAACCACGCCAAATGGGAAGATATTGCACCAACAGAAAGACCGATTAAATCTGTGTTTAATTTTTGAAAATCATGTATATGTGATTGAAAAGATAAAAATTCAGTGGTACAAACAGGCGTAAAATCCATTGGATGTGAAAATAAAACCACCCAATGACCGGCGAAATCATCAGGAAATTTTATAAAACCGTTCGTTGTTTTCGCTGTGAAAGTCGGCGCAGTATCACCAATCAATGGTAAAGAATAAAGATTGTTTTTCATGTAAAAACTCCTTGTCATAACATGTAAAATACCAATAAATCAGGTTTTTTTGTATAAGACGGTTTTCTTAAGATTTTATGTGTAAAAAAATAATTTGCTGTATTTTTTATAAAATATGGTATTATATAAACAAAACAAAAAGGTGT
>CAMVPZ010000062.1 GCA_947169505.1 uncultured Pseudomonadota bacterium | reverse complement strand
TTGCGCTTTCTTGTGTAAAATCTATGTGTGGTAAAGATTATACAAATTGTTATCGTAATCGTACGGATGTTATTTCTGGATCTTATGATACCGATGTGGCAAAATTTGATAGATCTATGAATAAAATGGGTGGGGTTTTGGATTATAACATTGTCCAAGGTTTGTGTATGAATACCGTGAAAAATGCGTCTGTGTGTGAAGAACATTTGAAAGTTGCAACAGCCAGTTGGCGTGATTCTCAGGATACAGAAAGTTGGGGTGATAACACTTCTGTTCGTGGTGGATGGTTGGATGCGAATACTACAAAAATAACTGCGACATATACTGACCAAGTGCTTATTGCGTGTAAACCAGGTAAAGATGATAATGTTGGTAATGAAAATTGTAATGAATATGCAACAATGGATCCTGTGGGTGGTGAATGTATTGGTGTGATGGATAATGAAGGTTGTATATACAGCGAACCTGTGTATGAAGCACACACTGAATATGTTTTGAACAATGGTGCAAGAACTTTGTTCCAAGAATTGTTGATGGATGTAGAAAAAGAAGTTCAGGCAATTTATAATGCAAAATTAACCAAAGAACAAAATGTTTGTTTGGCGAATAATAATGGTGGCATTATGGGGTCAACGGATAATGGTTCTACATTTATGTGGGTTAAATTGAAATCTGGACGTGTTCCGGCTGCGTATCAAAGCAAAGGTTTGACAACAAAACAATTTACTGCATCAAATGATTTGTATGGTTCGTTCTGCCGTGCACGTGTGACCATATCGTCTGATGACAAAGATATCCAGGATGCGTTGGGCAAAGATGCAACTGCATATTTCGCAGTGGGCGACAGCTTTACTTGTGGTTCATGGATAAGCAGCAGTACTTTGCAAAGGATTTCAGACACTGTTGGTGAACGTGAATTGTGCAAACAGGGCTATGGCAAATGGGTTAACGGTAAATGTGATGGTTCAAAATTGTCCACAAAAGAAAAGGTCACATATGCATGGGCAACTATTGCGCCTGCATTGGCTGGTGGTGCAATAGGTGCTGGCTTAACCGAATCGGGTTTGGTTGGTGGTTTGTTAAATAAATCCAATCAAAAAAATTCTAATACTGCCAATCAAAGTCAAAAAAAGGCATTGTGTCAGTCTTTGGCTGATAATTTGATTGGTCGTAATTATGGTGAAGATAAAGATGCCGCAGTCGATGATTTTAAGTCTCTTGGAAATTTGTGTAAAGAGGTTGTTATGACTGGATTAGACAGTCAGTGTGAACTTTCTTCTACCGAAAAAACTACTGTTGATGGTGTTAAAGGTAGAGCGAGAATTGTTAAAACTGCGTGTGAAACTGCCCCGAATACAACTGTTGATGATAAAGGGACTACGGCTGCACGTATTGCGATTCCAATTGCTACGACTTTGGCGGGTGGTGCTTTGGGTGCTGGTATAACTGCTTCGGTTCTTAAACAAAAGAAAGAAAATATTCAAAACGAAGCGGCACAAAAGTGGATGGATGAAGTTGGCGAACACATCCAATGCTCTATAGGTACTGACGAAGTTGGTACATACGGCGACGTTGTATCCATCGAATTAGATTAAGGTTTTAGGAATAAAAGAAACAGGTTGCGATTTCTCGCAACCTGTTTTTTTATTTGTATTGCTGTCATAGTAATTCTTCCCCCCAAAAAAACGGGGGGCGAACAATTTTGTTTATTTTTTACGTTTTTCGTATTCTTCTTGCTCTTCAATAGTCATTGTCGCAAGGGGACGTGCCAACATTCGTTGTAATCCAATTTCTTCGCCGGATATTACACTGTATCCAAATGTACCGTTTTCAATACGTTCCAATGCAGCATTGATTTTTTGCAACAAATTCGAATTACGTTCAGACATACGCAAATTCATCGTGATTTCTTGTTCAGCAGATGCCTGGTCTTGGTCGTCACCAACACCGGCAGTTTCATTTTTTTCTGCCATACGAACGTCACTTAATACAGAATCACGATCCTGTAAAATCTCATCACGTTGTGTGTTTAATATTTGATAGAAATATGCCAATTGTTCAGGACACATATATGGTTCTGATTTCTTTGGTGTGTATTTAGGGTTTAATTCAATGTTTTTATAATTTACTTTTGCCATTTACATTGCCTTTAGTTCTTTTATCCATTCTGTCAGGGTTTCGTGATCCATTAAACCCGTTCTGGCTTCTTTAATTTCGCCGTCTTTGAATGCTAATACGCTTGGGATGCTGCGTATGCCAAATTTAGCAGGTGTACGACGATTCACGTCATCAATTTCAAATTTTACAAAATTGACGTCTTTGATTTTTTCAGACACATCTTCAAATATCGGCCCAAACATTTGACATGGTCCACACCAAGATGCCCAAAAATCAACCAATGTTAAACCGTTTTGAACCAATGTATCAAAATTTTCATCATTTGCATGTTGTAGTGCCATTTTTTCTCCTTTTAAATATATTGATATTTCATTTGAGTTTATTATAATCACAGCAAAAAGCAAGAGAAAAACGATATGAACAAATTCGTATATATGGACGCAAGCGCAAGTTGGTTAAAACCTCAATCAGTAATTGAATCTGAGGTTGGATTCCTGCAGGAATTGTACGCA
Organism: uncultured Pseudomonadota bacterium; assembly: GCA_947169505.1. Classification (GTDB taxonomy): domain Bacteria; phylum Pseudomonadota; class Alphaproteobacteria; order Rs-D84; family Rs-D84; genus Enterousia. The sequence continues at coordinate 1,942 of CAMVPZ010000062.1, read as the reverse complement.
AATGCCGGACGTGGCGTTTGTGCCAGGGCTGGTAAAGTTGACGATTTAATCGCCAATTCCCGTCAAATTGTGGCTGATTTTATCGGTGTAAGGTGTGAAAATATCGTTTTTACGTCGGGTACAACAGATTCTTTGAACAGGGTTGTAAATATTGTCAAAAATACAATCGACAAAAAATGCCCGGTCGTTGCTGTGTCTGATTTGGATCATCACAGCGCTCGTTTACCATGGGAGATGTGTGCAAAAAATGGTGAATGTGAAATTGTTGTTATGCCATTGGACGAGAATTTAAATATTGATGTAAATAAAATCCCAAATGCTGATGTTTTTGTAATAACTGGCATGTCTAATGTTTTAGGTGTTCAACAAGACGTTAAAGAAATTATTCATCATATTCACATGAAAAATAAAAATGCAATTACAATCGTGGATGCCGCACAATCTGTCGTACACAGCAAATTAGATGTTTGTGATATGGATTGTGATTTTTTATGTTTTTCCGGTCATAAAATTGGTGCTGATACCGGGGTTGGAGTGATGTATATAAAAAATCCAGATGAATGGAATTTGGATAAATTTGGCGGTGGAATGGTAAATAAAATTACTGAATCTGGCATTGTGTTTAATAATGCGCCCGAAAAATTTGAAGCGGGCACGATGCCGTTAACCCAAATTATCGGCTTGCCGGCGGCAATTGAAAATTTATCAAATTGGAATGGTGGTCAAAATTTGATACATTACATGTATGATGAATTATCAAAAATGAAAAATATAAAATTATTATCATTGCGGGATGCGTGTATGATAACTTTTGTTGTTAAAAATATGCATGTGTTGGATTTTGGTGCTTTGGTCGGTGCAAATAACATTTGTTTGCGTGTTGGAAATATGTGTGCAACTTGGATTCATAAAAAAATGAATATTGATGGCAGCATTCGTATTTCTGTTGGTCCATGGAACACTATGGATGATGCGAAGTATGTAATTGATACAATAAAAAGTTTGGTGGGTTAATATGCCGATAAATCGTGAAGATATTATTAATGAAATAAAAAAAGTCTATGACCCAGAAATACCAGTTAATATATGGGATTTGGGATTGATATATGATATATCAATCAATCAGGATGCTGTGGTTATACAAATGACTTTTACTTCGCCAACTTGTCCAATGATGGAAGATATCGTGAACCAAGTGAAAACAAATGTTGAAACCGTCACAGATGGTAAACCGGTAGAAATTAATTTGGTTTGGGATCCTGCGTGGGACATATCAAGGATGAGTGAGACTGCACGTATAGAATTGGATTTAACAGAGCAGGGATGGTAATTATGAATTATGAAAAAATGAAAATGGCTTTGTCTTTGATTGAAAATCCAGTTGAAAAGTTAGAGATGGTAATGGATTTCGGTAAAGATTTATCACCTGTTCCACAAAATGCGACATGCACAGAGATTGTTGGGTGTGCTTCGTTTGTTGAAATTTGTCAAAAAGACGGGCGTTTTTATGCCAAAGCCGATTCGTTCATGGTGCGTGGAATTGTGGCTTTGATATTATCAATGGTTGAAGGAAAAACTGTTGATGAAATAAAAAAAATGGATTTAATGGCAGAATTTAACAGTTTGAACCTGAATTTCGGCGCATCAAGATTAAATGGTATTCAATCTATGATTAATTTTTTTAAAAATTTGTGATAAAATACATACTGAGATTAAGGAAGGGTTGGGTTATGCGTGATGATGAAAAAATGTTGAACATAGGTGTCACAATGCTTTTTGTCATTGTGTGTTTAATTGCTTTTTTACAGGTGTGTTATCGTGTTCAAGATAATAATTTAAAGTCTGTGCGCAAAGAAATGGAAAACACTAAACAAGAATATGATATTGCAGGAACAAAATTTTCTGCGCTGTCTTCGGCGGGATTGTTGCGTGCTTCGGTTTC
>CAMVPZ010000061.1 GCA_947169505.1 uncultured Pseudomonadota bacterium | reverse complement strand
TTACCCGTTTTTGCGGAAGATTTTACACAAAATCCAGATTTTAAAACAACTGATGAAATTTTGGCTTTGGCGCATCCGGAACAATCTACAGAATGTGCAAGCGCTGCTTTTGCAAATGCGCTTTATGAAAATCGGGATAAAATATCCCCATTTGATAACGAAGACAAAGTACGTGCATGGGCAAATGTTCATATGTTCAGCGCAAAAACATTAAAACGTGTCCTGGATTGTCCAGAAATAAAATATGCCACCGATCGCAAACAAACCATTGTTTTTACCCCGATCGTTTTCAAATTTGATACCGGGCGGGAAATAACTATTAATTATGCCACCCAACCAAAAGTTTTGGATCAAAAATTATTATTAACCAACAAACGCAGTTTACCAAATGGCGACCCAAATCCAAAATTAATGGATGATAATGACCCTGCTATATATATCAATACAGATCCATCTTGGTATGCGATTATGGTTGTGCAACATGGTTCTTTATCGCATTTTGTTGGACGGGATAAAAATAATACCGTGTCAATAAAATATATTAACGACAACATTGATTCTTTGTATCCACATGGTTATTATTGCACCAGCAAATCTGCCATAGCAAACAACAAAGATACCATTAACCAAGTTGTTCGTAAAATCGTTGACATGGAAAACGATTCAAACGATTACTATGTTGCAGGTGATGTAAACCTTGAATGGGTTATGTATGCAGAAATTGCCGCTGATATACTCATAACTGCTGCAACATTGGGGGCGGGTACTGCCGGCACAGCGGGACTAAAATTATCACGTGCTACAAAAATTTCCCAGTCATTAATTAAAAACGTTAAAAACCTTCGCAAAATAGACAAAGTCCAAGATTATATCGATGTTTCACGCAAGATTTCAAAATACACTGATGAAGCCTCTGGTTTAGGAAAAAATATTAAAAATTCAAAAAAATATGAACAGGCATTGGAAAATTTGGAACGTGCCCGCAGAAACGGTGGCGACGTTGCAAAATATGAAAAGCAAGCCAATGATATTTTGAATGATGCAAAAAAAATAGATTCTTCTATGACACCTGAAAAATTAAAAAATGCAGAAAGCATGCAAGACAGACGCAAAGTTTTACAAGAACAAATTAAAAACGAAAAAGAAACTGCTGAAAAAATGGTCAAAGAAGATAAAAACGTCAAAAAATACAAAGAAAATAGCGAACAAATGGCTGAAATGTTAAAATATCGTCGTGAATTACGTGCGGCTAAACGTCCCCAAACCGGAAACATAATTTCACGAACTTTCAAAACTATCAAAGCCGCATATACCGGCGCAAAAGATATGAAAAAGGCCGCACGCATCGCACGTCGTGGTATGAGCGGTTTTTCAAACAAAGCCAAATTTTGGTTAAAAGACCAAACGTTGAAACATGGCGCCAGATTTCCTAAATTTATTGGATTAACCGGTGGTGTATATGGGGTCGCCGCTTTTTTGGGCGATATGTATGACAAAACATCAACCACATCCCAAGAATATTCAAATGGGATTGAATTTAAACCTTTGTGTTTGTTGTCTGCAGATGATTTAAAAGGCTATGAAAACGTTGTCAACTATGGAATGTGGCTTATGTGGACCGGAAATACCGAAGACGACGCAGACGATGATGCCGCATATTTACAAGCCGTCGATTTTGCAACCAAATTTTATTACACACTGCAAGATTACCAAGACAAAAATGGTGCCAATTGTAATGTAGATATTTATGTTGTGCACCCTATAATTCGATTGGATGAAAGTGATGAAAATAAAACCGCTGGTGAAATGTTTTATCTGGTTATGAATGACGAACCTTGGACCACGGCGGGACAATTTAACGAACAAATTTCAAATATTCAAGATTGGGAACAACAACAACTAGAATTGGAAATCACTGACCCAAATGAAAAATATAAAAAACCGGAACAGATTGAACAAGACGAACCAGACCAAGAAAATCCAAACGAATAAAAGTATGTTGTGTTTTTTATAAAAAATATTTATAATGAATTATGAAAGGCAAGGGGGCATACATGAAAAAGATATTTTTATGCTTATTTGTTTGTGTTATCTCAATCACTAACGCATTTTCATACCAGGTTTTATCCACCAAAGAATTTGGCAAAGACGATGCAAAAAATCAAAACGTCATCGTAAAATGCACAACTGATACCGGAAAATTGTCTGATGAAACATGTTCGCTTCGCAGATATGTAAAATGCACCGGCAAAGACAAAAAATCTAAATGCGATTCTTGGCAACCATGGCGTGATTTACGTGACACATCTGGTACATATATGGATTGGAAATCCGCCGCATCTGCGTGTTGTAAGAAAAAGGGTTTAAGATAATCTAAACCATCTGTTTTTCAACCAACTTCTTGTACACATTGCCACAGTAATTTAATAGTCTGGACAGTCTGGCTTTCGCTTGTAGTCGAACCGCCAACCCGGCTGTTCTTCGTCTGCCCACAAAAATAAAAACGGGCAAAATGCCCGTTTTATTTTTGGTGGATGTGGGCGGACTCGAACCGCCGACCCCTACGATGTGAACGTAGTGCTCTAACCAACTGAGCCACACATCCAGAACCGCTAACAAAAAATCCGCAAATGCGGAAATCAAGTTTTGGTGGGGATAGTGGGACTTGAACCCACACGATCGCAATGATCAAAGGATTTTAAGTCCTCAGCGTCTACCATTCCGCCATATCCCCAGGACTTTTTTATTTCCACCGTTCGCCTTTGACAAAAATCGGTGGTGGAGCTGATGAGATTCGAACTCACGACCTCTGCATTGCGAACGCAGCGCTCTACCAACTGAGCTACAACCCCAAAAACTCTCTTCAAACATATGGTGGGCATAAGAAGACTCGAACTTCCAAGGTATCGCTACCACTAGTACCTGAAACTAGCGCGTCTACCAATTCCGCCATATGCCCGTTCAAAGCACACCGAATAATATATTATTTTTATCTGTTTTGCAACAAGAAAAATTTAAAAACATCAAAAAATATGTATAAATTCTGTGTGATTTTACTTGCTCTGGTTTTTATAAATTTGCTAACATTTATCCAGAGATGAAGAAATTTTTACTTTTTATTTTGGGAATTATTGTATGCACGTTCAATGCAGAATGTGCCAACCGTGCTGAAAACTCACAAACTCGCACAAAAACCGGCACACAAACAACATCACTTTCAACACGGACAATAACATCACAAACACCATTAAAAACGACAGTATCTGCACGCACTGTTAAACCTATCAGTGTTTTAACACCGAAAAATTCTACATCAAAAACTTCTACCCGGACATCTGTGCGTTCTGCAACAAACAATCAAAAATCAATATCTGCACGTGCAACCACGACAAAAAACGATAATTCTGCCGCCGTTGAAACACGAACTGGGGCTGCATATGAACAATGCAAAACGGCATTTTTCACATGTATGGATCAATTTTGCCAATTAAAAAACGACAGTTATCGCAGATGCTCTTGCAGCGATAGAATTTATGATTTTCAAGACATAACCGAAACATACAAAAAGGCAAGTGAACAATTAACTGAATTTTCTGAAAATCTTGATGTTGTTGGTATGACTCGTGAACAAGCAATCGCTATGAAAACCGCATCAGAAGGCGAAGATGCTTTGACAGAAGACAAAACCGCATCGAAACAATTATTACAAGCGATTATGAACTCTATCAAAGGTGGCGATACAACCGTTGGTGGAAAATATCAAAATTTAAACAGTATCAATCTTTCTGCAGATTTTTCAAACGCATTTGGCATGGAAGATTCTGGACAAATCATCGCATCCTATAACGGAACAACTTTATACAAAGCCGTGTATCCAAAATGCAGAAACGCTGTCCAACAAGATTGTAATTCTGCATCACTGCAAAGGGCGGTAAATGCGTATCTTATGGCCATAGAACAAGATTGCAATACGGTTGAATCTGCATTGCAAAAACAACAAAAAACTTTAAAGGCAGATACCCATCAAAGCAGCGCTATGTTAGATTTGGCACGTGTTGAAAACCGCAGAAAAAACAATGCAGACGATGTTGCCACTTGTCTAACAAACGTTGAAAAAGCCATTCAAAGCGAAGAAGTTTGCGGAAACGGTTATCATAAATGTTTGGATTACGGACAATTTATTGATGTGACAACCGGCGCACCATTAACAGGCGTTTCAAATTTTTATGAATTGGGTGAATTGTTAACATTTAAAACAGGCGCTGATTTATACAATCAAAAATTATCTTCAATTCAAAACAACCGTTCTTTCGTCAAATTCTTTGAAAACAAAACAAAAAAATTCGCCCAAGATGCTCTTGACCGCTGTACAGAAAAGGCTGACTTTGTATGGCAACAATATCTGGACCGTGCTCTTTTGGATATTTATTATGCACAACAAGACAAAGTAAAAACAATCAAACAAAGTTGTTTAGATTTGGTGGCAAAATGTTATGACAACCAAAATACAGCTGTGGCAACTGCGATTGCAAATTTAACCGGGGATTCCAGTGTACTGATAAAACCGGCCACAATTTCTTTAACAACAAAAATGTGCAATAATTACATAGAATCTTGCAACGGTATGTTTAATAACGATATCATCAAAGAATATATTTCACAAAAAGACACTAGCGACTCTTTGAACGCATGTCGTGCAATTGCACAAAAATGTTTTGACGATTTTGGCGGAAATGGTTATTACAATTTCTATTATACACAAAGCGGACTTTTTACACC
>CAMVPZ010000060.1 GCA_947169505.1 uncultured Pseudomonadota bacterium | reverse complement strand
TCCCTTGATAATTGCACAACACGAATTTTCTTTTTCATTTCCGCAATTAAATCGGTTCTGTCATACGCAGGTTGCGTGTGTAATATGCGGTCTGCAAATGCAGCGTATGCCGCCTCCGCACTTTCTGCGTGGATTGTGGTATAAAAATGATCGTGCCCTGTTCCCAACATTTCCCACAATACCGCCGCATTATCAGTAGATATTTCGCCACCAATAATAACGTCAGGCGTCATACGAACGACTAAATCCAATAATCGTGCATAATTAAAATCATTTGTTTGTTCTGTTCTTGATAATACAAAATGAACACGATTTTTTTGGGGAACACGAATTTCACGTGCATCTTCGACAGTTATCACACGACTGTTTTGATCAATCAACGTCAACATATGATTTAAAAAAGTCGTTTTACCTGTCGATGTCGCACCAGATATTAAAATCGGGCTGCCATCATTTATAGCCGACATTAATCGGTCATACGGATCATCAGGTCGTACAGATTCACGTGGTTTAACCTTTAATAACTTTTTACCATGTTGCAGATGATAATTTTCAAAACTGGTTTCGTTTACACCACTGCCACGTATATTCAATGCGACACCGCCAGTCACATCATTTTCATCGTATTGTACATTCGGGCCCGCAATAGCCGAAAAACGATGATTACCCGGTAAAGTAGCATATACCACCGGTATACCATGTATTGGATCAAACGGACGTTCGTAAATATTCGCCACAGTATGAATTAAATCAACCAAATATTGTTTTGTTAAAACATCCGCCTGGTAAGAAACCCATGGAACACGTCCACCGTTCAGGCGCATCCAAACTTCCCCGGCACGATTTATCGCAATCTCTTCTACAAAAGATGGCGAATAAAATTCTTCCAACGGTTTCAATAAAGATTCTAAAACTACATTAGTCATTATTTATATAATATCACAAATCATGACTTGAATCAAAAAAGTTTATTTGCTAGAATGAAAAAAAGTAAAAGAGAAAGAGAAATGAAAAAATCTATATTTTATTTTGTTTGTGCCGGATTGCTGCTGACTGCATGCGCTTCGGACGATTCAGGTTTTTACGGCAAAGCCACATCAGAAGTATACACCGAAAGAACGGAAGAATACATAACTGATGAAAATGAATATGCAGAAATCGATTCGTATAAACCGAAAACTATGGCTGAACGTCAAGCTGCATCGAATCGGTGGAACACTGCACGCAAAGAAACCAGATGGCAAGAATACAAGGGCGCAATGGTGCGTGTTGAAATATTACTTGGCGATACAGAGGTACGTGAAATGCGTCTGCGTTTGATGCAAAGTGCCGATGGCAAAGACGTTGATGCTGATGCAAGAACGGTTTTGGCTCGTGTTGCTGATTATGAAATGAAAAGGGTATGTGGACGTAATGCGGAAAGCATCGTGATTATTTATGATCAACCTTCGTTTGAAGTAATGCGCCCAACGACTTTTTATGACTATCGTGTAGAAGCCGAAGGTGTCACCATGCGCGAATACGGTTTCAAATGCGTTTACAATCAATAAAACAACAAAAGGGGTAAAAAAATGAAAAAAATCGTAAGTTTAATGGCTTTGTGTGGTGTTGTCGCTTTGGCAGGATGCGAAAAAATCGCAAAAAACGGTGATACTGTTGTTATCGACTTTGCAGGTTTCCTTGGCGAAGAACAATTCAAAGGTGGCACAGCAACTGATTATCCATTAAAATTGGGCAGTGGCACTTTCGTTCCAGGATTCGAAGAACAATTGATTGGTGCAAAAGTTGGCGAAAGCCGTGATATTAACATCACTTTCCCAGAAAATTATGTAAAAGAATTGGCTGGCAAAGACGTTGTATTCAAAGTCACAGTTAAAGAAATCAAAAGATAATAAAAAATCAAATATAAAAAACCGCTGTTTCAGCGGTTTTTTTATTTTCAAAAAATGTGAAAATATTATATTGCTTTGATAAATATTTTTGCCCTGTTCGCAGCATCAATAACCGCATCCCTGTCAATTACAAAACATGTTTTTGCATTAACCACAATTCCATGTAATTTTGCGTTTTTCACAGCACGCACAGTATCAACACCAATTGCCGGAATATCAATACGCAAATCTTGGCCAGGTTTAGTCATTTTCGCAAACACGCCACCACTTTTACGTTTGTTTTTTCGCATTTCAACAACACGTTCCAACATACGGGCGGTGCCTTCAGCCGCCTCTATCGCGACAACCTGTTTATCAACGACCACCGAAGCACCAATGTCTTCGGTTCCAATTACATGTGATACATGGATTGCACGTTCTAAATCACGCAAATCATCTTTTGATGGTTTTACACGTGTTTGGATACCCGTTTTTTCAAAAGTCAATTCTGGCGCCAAATCTTGCGCAGCAACAATTTCATATCCACGCTTTTCCAAAGCCTTATTAAATGCCACAGCCATAGAATCATACCCCCGTTGATGTTTTAAAACACTTAACAATACAGATATAGACCACAAATCAGGTCGCACGTCAGCCAAATTTATATGTCCCAATGCACCCGCAAAAACCAATTTTTTTATGCCACGTTTTTTACATTCACGTGCCGCCGTTCCACCAGCACCAATACGTATAACCAAATCAGGATTTAATTTCGGGTCATAAAAATTTTTTAAACCGATAACAAAAACATCCCATCCGTTTTTACGCAACGCATCCCGTACCAAAAATGGCAACGACAGTGCGCCAGCAAACAAAGCGATTTTTTTATTTGTATTTTTTTTCATATTTATATAATAGATTTAAAACAAATTGGAATCAAGAAAGATTTTATGTTAATATAAAAAACATGACGATAAAAAAATGTCCTTTTGCGAATTTATGTGGTGGATGTCAATATGACTTTTCCGCCAATTCTTATCGTGATGAAAAATTAAAAGAATTACCAAAAATAAAATTCACACATGATGCAATTTGGGGTAAACATGGCAAACGCAGACGTGCAGATTTTGCTTTTAATACCGGACATTTTGGTTTTTATAAAAAATCCAGCAAAGACATTATTGATATAACAAATTGTCCAAATTTGGTTGATGAAATAAATGAAATATTACCAAATATTGCAAAATTACCATGGAATGGTTCGGGCAGTATTTTGATAACAAAATGCGAAAATGGAATCGATGTAGTTGTTGATTCTGTGGTGCCGTATGCGGATACAGAATTTAAAAAATCTGTTGAAAAATTACCATCGCAAATAATTCGTTTTATTTGGAATGATAAAATATTGCGAAAATATGATGAACCCGAAATAAAATTCAATGATAAAATTTTAAACTATTCGCCACGTGCGTTTTTACAGCCAACCATTGAAACAGAACAAATTTTGCGGGACATGGTTGTTAAATATGTTGATGACGCAAAACGTGTGGCTGATTTATTTTGTGGTTTGGGAAATTTTACTTATGCTACAAAAGCAACAGGTTTTGACATTGTTGGAAATGGAATCAAACGTGATTTGTTTAAAAAGCCTTTGACAACAAAACAATTAAACAGTTATGACGTTGTGATAATGGACCCACCACGTGCGGGCGCTGAAAAACAATCCAAAGAATTATCAAAATCAAACGTCAAAAAAATAATTTATGTATCGTGCAATCCAAATACTTTCATTCGTGATAAACAAATTTTGGAACATGGCGGATATGAAATGACGGTTGCAATACCAATCGATCAATTTGTTGGTTCCACCCATTGGGAAATATTTTCCGTGTTTGAAAAATAAAAAATACATTAAAATTATAAAAAAACACCGTCGTTACCGGCGGCATTTTTTTCCGGATGCCCTTTGAAAGGAAGGAAAGGAGAAAAAGAAATAAAGGCATCCAGAATCAATGTTTGAGCCCAAAGTCCAGAGGAGAGAGAATGTAGGAGGGAGTCTGAAAACCATGGGCCCGATATGGTCAAAAGAAATTTCTTTCCCTTGACGAATCGAAATATAATACATAAATTTTAATTTGTCAAGTCTTTTACAAAAAATTTTTATTTGTCCATAAAAGCCTGCCCGCTTTCGCTATACCACAACAAGATAAATTCAGGCGATTTTATATTATTTTTTTGCAAATATATTTTCAGGTGTATTGATATTGCATATCGCAACAATAATATCGATTAACGCCCAAATTGCAGATACAATCACCGGAACAATTAAAAAGAAACCAATCGTGCTCATCAACAACATCGCAACGGCAGAACCAATTTTCCCAGCATAAAATCTGTGCGCACCAAAAATTCCCAAAAACCATGCCAAAATCAAATATACTACAATGGATTTTCCGTTTACCAATTGATTTGCACGCTTTGTCAAAGTATCTTCGGCTGTATAGCCGCATTTTGGGCAAGCCTTTGCTTTATCCGAATGTTTTGCGCCGCATTCACGACAATAGATCATAGCCATTTTTTACCCCTTTAATCATTGTGATTTTATTCTAGCATAAAAAATATTAAAATAAAAGTCTTGTTTTATATATCGAATTGAATATAATAATCACTGTCCAATATAATTCTTGAAGGAGAAAAATATCATGAAATCAAATGTATTATTAACAAGTATGACAGTATTATTGGCAACTGTTGCTGGGGCAAATGCTTTGGAATATAAACCTTTTGTTGGTGTAAACATGGGGTTGCAAGGCGTTGTTTATTCTGATGAAGCCAAAGATATGGAACGCATAAGCAACATCGATTTTCCGGCAGACTTTTTCGCTTTTGGTATTGATGCGGGGGTTCGTGCTGGTTCATACAACAGAATTTATAACGGCGGAATCACATTAAGCGCAACAAAATC
>CAMVPZ010000059.1 GCA_947169505.1 uncultured Pseudomonadota bacterium | reverse complement strand
TGCAGATTTAATGACACGTGTTGCAAATGAAATTGGTTTGAAAAACACTAATTTTGAAAATTCGTCTGGACTTCCAAATGATGACCATATGTCAACTGCACGTGATATTGCATTACTTTCTATGGCGGTATATAAACATTTTCCACAATATTGGAAATATTTTGGAATAAAAAATTGGACATATAATGGGAAAACTTATACAAACGGAAATCGTTTGTTGGGAACATATCCGGGATGTGACGGTATGAAAACCGGATTTACAAATAAATCAAAATATTCTTTGGTGGCAACCGCAAATCGTGAAGGTTCACATTTAATTGCTGTTGTTTTGGGGGCTGAAAACAAAGATGTTCGCGCGCAAACTGCGGCAAGAATGTTGAACATAGGGTTTAATAAGATTGGTGTAAAAACAAATGCAAATTCATATGCACAACAAACGCATACCGTTGCGCCAACATCTACAAATCCGGTTGCAAAATATGCATCGCCTGAAACAAAAACGATATCTTATTCGTATGGCAATGTTGGTATACAATGTGGTGCTTTTTCTTCGTATAATGCTGCAAAGAATCAATCACAAAGGGTGCAATCAATAACGGGCTTAACACCTGATATACAACAAAACGAAACCGGGCTTTATCGTGTTCGTATAAATGGATTGAATGAAAGCAGTGCACAAAATGCTAAAAATACCGCTGGTGCAAATGGGATTGATTGTTATGTATTTCATTAAAGAATAAAAAATATGAATGTAAAAATAGAAAAATTAATTAAACAATTTGCAAAACTGCCACGTGTTGGAACACGTGCTGCAACACGCATAGTGATTTCGTTGTTGCAAGATAAAACAGGACGTGGTGAAAATCTTGCTAATGCTTTATTGGATGCGGCACAGCATATTCATCCATGTTCAATTTGTGGTGTTTTGACTGATAATGAAGTTTGTGAATATTGTGCCGATATGACACGTCAAAACGGACAATTATGTATTGTGCGTGATTTGTCGGATGTTTTGGTGTTGGAAAAATCAGGTGTGTTTCACGGGCGATATCATGTGTTGGGTGGAAATTTGTCCGGGGTTGATGGAATTACGCCTGATGATTTAAATATTTCAAATATTGAATTACGCACAGAAAAAGAAAAAATCAATGAAATTATATTTGCATTACCAAATACAGTAGAGGGAAAAACCACCCAACAATATATAATTTCAACAATAAAAAATCCAAATGTGTCTTTTACTGAATTGGCATCTGGTGTGCCATTGGGGGGCGATTTGGATTATATTGATGATGGCACATTAACATTGGCTTTTGGTGGGCGTAAAAAATTATGAAAGATAAAATAAAAAATTTGCCACCGGTATCAGAAATGATGCGTGAAAGTGGTTTGGAACCCAAAAAACAATTCGGGCAAAATTTTTTGTTTGATTTAAATTTGACTGGTCGAATTGCACGGTCTGTGCCGGATATAGAAAATACAACAGTAATTGAAGTTGGACCGGGACCTGGTGGTTTAACACGTGCGTTATTGATGGCTGGCGCAAAAAAGGTTATTGCAATTGAAAAAGATAAAACCACAGAACCAATTTTATCAAAAATTATTGATGCATCAAACGGCAAATTGGAAGTAATTTTTGGTGATGCATTAAAAGTTAAATTGGATAATATCGATAAAAATGGCTATGCGATTTGTTCGAATTTGCCATATAATGTTGGTACAGAATTATTGATTCAATGGTTAAAAAAAATCGCAAATGGTGAACCAATTAAATCTTTGACATTGATGTTTCAACGGGAAGTAGCCATGCGTATAATCGCAAACGTTGGTGACGAACAATATGGTCGTTTGGCGGTGTTGGCAAATTTAATTGCAGATACAAAAATTTTATTTGATGTACCGAATACTGCGTTTGTTCCACGTCCACGTGTGCAATCTGCGGTTGTGCAAATTATTCCAAATAAAAATAAAATTTTGGCAATCAAAGATATAAAAAAATTGGAAAAATTAACGGCAAAATTATTTGGTCAGCGCCGCAAAATGATACGTTCTATTATAAAAACAGATTGGGAAAAATACGGTTTGTCCGGTACAGAACGTGCGGAAGAAATATCACCAAAAAAATTTCTTGAAATCGCAGACCATATTGATGTAAATTTGTTGTGATATAGTAAACGGAGGGAAAACATGTCCACAGCAACGCTTATATTTTTTGTAATCGCTTTTATTGCGGTGTTTTTTATGCGATTTTTCAAAATGGGAACATTGTTGGCATTTTTATTAACGGGTATATTGGCTGGCCAGCATGTTTTTGGTTTGTTTGAATTATCTGGGACATGGAATTTTTTGGGTGAATTGGGTATAATGTTTTTATGGTTTAATATTGGTTTGCAAATCAATATGAAACGTTTATGGCAACTAAGGCGCACTATATTTGGTCTTGGTGCATCCCAGGTTTTAATGGTTGCGATAATGTTATTCCCGATTTTGGCGGGATTGACAGAATGGACATTAATTGGGACAATAATGATTTCTTTGATTTTAGCAATGTCCAGTACTTCGGAAGATTTACAAATCTTAATAGACAGAAATCAATTGCAAACGAACATGGGGCGACAAACATTTTCTATATTGTTATTCCAAGATTTATTATCAATTCCGCTGTTGGCTATGTTGCCGGTTATGGCTGGAAAATCGATAAATCTGGGTGCATCAATTATTGATATTTTGGTAATGTCTGTTGGTTTAATATTGGGTGTTATAATTGTTGCAAAATTTATATTAAATCCGTTATTACATATTGTTGCAAAAATACAATCTCACGAAGCTTTGGTTTTGGCGATAATGGTGAATATCGCTGTTTGGGCGGTGGTGTTAAGTATGATGGGACTACCACCTGCACTGGGGGCGTTTTTGGCGGGTATGTTGATGTCGGAAACTGTTTACAGACATCAAATTAACGCATCTATAGAACCGTATGCAACTTTATTTTTAGCATTTTTCTTTATAGTTTTGGGTATGGGAATAAATTTACCGTTTTTGATGGAACACAAAGTAATGGTTTTGGTTGGTGTGGCCGGATTGATATTGATTAAATTTTTTGCGCTTTTCATGGTGGCACGTGTGCGTCATGTTTCTGGACGTGAAGCCGCATTGATGTCATTAATTTTGGCCCAAGGTGGTGAATTCGGTCTGTTAATTTTGCAAACTATGAAAACAAATGGTATAAGCGCTATTCCAACTGCACACCAAGAAATATTAACTGCGATTATAATCGTTTCCATAATGATGACACCAATATTGTTATTGATATATGATAAAGTGTTAAAGGCCGGTAAATGTTTCAATGGCTCTTTGACCAAAAAATTATCAGAAAGAATCAAACAAGAAACCCCGACTGTGGTTATTTGTGGATTTGGTCGTATGGGGCAAATTATTGCACAAATGTTAAGCGCTGAAAAAATTTCTTATGTCGCAATTGATGGAAATGTTGACGAAGTTATTATGGCTCGTGAAGCGGGATACAATGTGATTTATGGTGATTCCAAAAAAGAAGCTATTTTATTAGCCACCGGATTAAAACCACGTAAAACACGTGCGGTTGTTATATCTTTGAATGACGAAGTTGTTGCGCATGAAATAGTTCATACAGTTCACGCAATTGCACCGCATATGAAGATATTTGCACGTGCACACAGTTTGCGCTCTTCCCAAGAATTGTTAAATATCGGGGTAAAATTCGCTACGCCAGAAATAATTGAATCATCATTTTTATTGGGTGCAGAAGTTTTGGCGAATGTTGGTTTGTCCCAATCAAAAATAGATTCTTTGGTGGAATTTTTACGTGAAGATGGCTATGCAAACGTAAGAAAACCGATAAGCTCGAAATAAATATATTCCGTGTTGATTTTGTTGTATGTAATTGCTATATTCTTTGAAAATGGGGTAAAAAATGAAAAAGTTTTTCAAATATACGGCAATTATATTGGTTGTTTTTGCGCTGGATTTCTTTTCAAAATCATGGTTGTTGAATTTTTTTGCAAATAAGTGGGGTGATATTGTTTATAACCCAAACGCAATTTGTGCAAAATGTAATATTAACGGTGTGGTTGCTTCGTGGAAAGATTTAATTGGTGGTGATTACGGTTTATCTAATTTGTTTAATATTCATTTTATATGGAATCGTGGTGTTTCTTTTTCTGCATTTAATTTTGTTATGCCGATTGTTTTAAGTGTTTTGACTGCGATAATTATTTTATGGTTAACATGGTATTTATTCAAAAAATCTGTCGCATACGAACGGTTGCCGTTGGCATTTATAATCGGTGGCGCACTTGGTAATTTTGTAGACAGGGTTCGTTTTGGTGCGGTGGCTGATTTTATACAATGGCATATTGGTGGTCTTTGGACTTTCCCGGCTATATTTAATGTTGGTGATATATTTATAACGTTTGGTGTGATTTTGTATTTGATAAATATGTTTATTAACAGAAAAAAATGCATAAATAACGTAAAGGATTAATATAATGGTAAAATATTTAGATAATAATTCTGGGTTTGCACAATGGAATTCAATGCGTGCTGAAAAAAAGCCATCAAAATTTTCCGGATTTTTTTGGTGGGTGATTTTGTTTTTGTTGGCTTGGTGGATAATGGGTGCGTGGTTTAAGCCACAAAATACAGTGGTGGAAAATAATCAACCTGCTGTTGCCATTGAACAATCAAATGCGAAAAAAGAAAATATATCGGGTAAAGAGATTTCCTTTGATATCCAGGGTTTGCGTATATCAAATGTGGTTTTAAATGAACATTTCAAAGATTCAAAATCCAAAGAAAATATTTCTTTATTGTCGGGCGAAAATAATTTTGTTGAAATGGGTTTTGTATCTGCAGATGTTCAAACACC
>CAMVPZ010000058.1 GCA_947169505.1 uncultured Pseudomonadota bacterium | reverse complement strand
TAAAACTTCTTCTATCGCAGTTGGCAAACGATGAATTTCATCAATAAACAAAACATCCATTGGTTCCAACGCAGTCAAGATTGCAGCCAAATCACCTTGCTTAGTCAACATGGGCGCAGATGTTGCACGAAAATTAGTTCCCAATTCATTCGCAACAATATGTGCCAACGTTGTTTTTCCCAATCCCGGTGGCCCATATAACAAAACATGATCCATCGCTTCACCACGATTATGTGCAGCCGATACAAAAACAGACAAATTTTGTTTCAACGTATCATGCCCAATAAAATCGCTTAAAACTTTTGGACGAATAGTCGACACCATATCATCTGGTATATTTGGATCCAAAAAACGTTTATTTTCTTCTTTCATTTTTATAACAATTTATTATCCGCATTTTCACGCCCAACATATGCTTTTAAATCATTATACATTTGGCGCAAATCACCAGGCATAGAATAATTAGCATCCGCATTTTTTACACAAATTGTTTCCAAAATTATTTGAGCCTGCTTTTTCAAAACCTGGGTCAAATGCGAACCAAAAGCACTTGCTTCTTCGCCTTCGTTTGCACCCTGTAATAACAATCCACGATTTGGCCGTGGCGACAAGAAACTGAAATCCGATACAGAAGTATCAGGTGACACCAGCGCAAACCCGGTTATTTCAGGACGACGCATCAACATTTGCAACACGTACCACGCACCCAATTGATTTCCAGCCAGCCATATTTTTTCACTGTCTTCGTTTTTATTTTGAATCCAATCAATCACAGTCGCTATGTCCAACATATTATCAGCAGTTGTGCCAATCGAACCTTCGGAATCATTAACTCCACGATAATTAAACCGCACAACAGAAAAACCAATATCCATAAACGCACGAAACATCGCATACGATATACGATCATTCATATGACATTTTTGACGTGGACTGCCCGACAACACAACCGCCAACGGTGCAGATTCTTGTTCAGATTTATGATACACAGCATGTAATTTTCCAGATTCACCTGTAATAATAACGTCTACCATTTTTTCACCTTCAAAATTTTTACCTTTAGGTTTATTATATCACATTCATAATATATATGGAATAAAAAACGTTTCAATAAAAATTTTTTGCTTTGACATGCACATATAAAATATTCTATTATTTATTAAAAGGTCATGAGAGAAGGATAAAGACATGAAAAAATTTATTTTATTGACTGGTTTGTTGGCTGTTTGTTCAAACAACGTTTATGCAAACGGATATGGCGATGATTTTGTTCCCCAGATATTAACATCTGAAACATGGGAAACAGAATACACCGAAATTCCAATGCGGTCGTACTATGCTTATCCGGATGATCCAAATTTTATACCAGAAACGGAATTCATGAATTTGGATGATTCCATTGATTATGACGAAGTTATATACCAGGTCCGCTCTGAAGAAGTTCAATACAATCCTGGCGTTCAATTTACCGAAAGACCGACTGTTATTTGTCGCGATTTTAATTGCACACGTTTAAACAATCGAATAACCCGAACATTTTTGTTTAACAGTTTATCAAACATGTTTATGACAAATATGCATTCCAGAATCTTTATTTGTGAAGCAGATCCATTCTCTCGCAGTTGTTTGCAATCTGGAATATCATTCCCGGTGCGTTCTGGGATTGCAAATGCTTTGGTAAAAATACCAAAAGCCACCGTTTCCCAGGTTAATTTATCAACGGGGCTTTCTCGCGCAACCGCAACTATGACTTATGAATTTTTGATAAACGGTATAAAGCACACTTGTGAACCGACAATTATGGATATTTCTGTTCCAAATAATTCCCAAGCAACATTGATAAACCGTGAATTTGCTTGCAATTTAACAAGTGACGGAATGTCAAACGTATCACTGTTGTTAAGTGTTGATTATATCGATTTAGATTATGGTCTGGTCGGTGCATATTATTCTTTGGGATTACAGGGGCCAACAATCGGCAGTGCATCTGGATATTTGGTTTTCAAAACAGAATTCACAACAAATGGTGCAAAATTCCGTGCATCTACGTATAAAGATGCTGAAAATCTTGACAATCCTGGCCGTATGATTCAACCAGGCGAATACACCGTAGAAGCATTGGAACGATAATAAACAATTATTGTGTTCAACAAAAAATGTCGAAAAACGTTCTTGTTATTGATGATGATAAAATACTAAGAGATGCGCTGGCCAGCGGTTTGCGCAAAGAGGATTTTGATGTAATAACCGCTCAATCGGCAGAGCAGGCCGCCCAAATATTACAAAAAATCTCGGTTGATGCAATTGTGTTAGACAGGATGATGGATGGCACAGATGGACTGAGTTTTTTGAAACAATTACGTACAAATGGAAACGAAACACCTGTTATAATGTTAACCGCTTTATCGGGCCCTGAAAATGCTATTGATGGTCTTTCGTGTGGCGCAAACGATTATATGGCAAAACCGTTCCAATTACAAGAATTGGTATTAAGATTAAACAATCTTTTAAAAAACATCAAAAAAAACGACGCAGAAACCGCAAATTCCATTGGTTTAATATTCACAAACGGTGATTTTTTTGTTTTAGATGAAAACAACCAAAAAAAATTACTGACTTTGTCAAACGAAGAAAAAAAACTGTTGCAAAACCTGACAACCCCAATTGGGAAAACTGTTTCTGCAATACCAATGGTCGCAAAACGCTTGCGCAACAAAATAAATGGTGTATTATCTAATATAGATATAATAACAGTTCGGGGTACGGGCTATAAAATAATAACTAATAAACCCAGGGTTGAAAAATGAAAATTGTACCACGCAGTTTTTTAGCACGAACAATTTTAATGGTGTTGGTACCATTAATTGTCGCTCTACTAATAGTGACTAATGCATTTTTTGGGAATCATTGGAAACGTGTTCATGCAACTTTGGCAAAAACTTTATCTGGCGAAATTGTCACTATGATGCATTTTCTTGATCACGGCGATGAAAAAGCCGTCCAAATGTTGGCACACGACATTGGCATAAATGTTTCGATAAACGAAAATTTGAACAGACCAAAATATAATGATAACAAAGACAGGGAAGCGGGCGAATTGGCGTATAATTTACAAAAAAAACTGAAACAGCCGGCACAGATTTATATAGATAGGGGAAAAAGATTACTTTTCATAGATATCCCGACAAAAAGTGGAAAAACAGCAACTTTTGGAACATCTTTGCATCGTATTTATTCTACCAGTACAGAAGTATTTTTAATCTGGGTTATTGGTGCTATATTAATAGTGTCTGTGTTAATAACACCATTTATTATATTACATTCTCGCAGTATAAGACGTATTGCAAAAGCAGCTAATAAATTTGGTCGTGGAATGGATGTACCTGGTTTCAAACCAAGTGGCTCGGCAGAAATTCGTGAGGCTGCCGCTGCTATGATAACAATGAAAGAAAGATTAAATCGATATAACAAAACAAGAACAGATATGCTTAATGCAATAAGCCACGATTTAAAAACACCATTAACTCGTATGCGTTTGGGCATTGAAACAGACTCTGTTTCCAAAGAAGATTTATTACAAAACATCGACAGAATGACTGAAATGGTCAACGGTTATTTAACGTTTGCTCGTGGTGAAGTCCCTGAAATCGAACAAACTGTTGAATTACCCGCTATGTTAACAAGAATTGCCAGGGATGCTGCCCCGAACAAAAAAATCATTTTGGAATTCCCTGAAAAGCCGGTTCAATTTTATGCACGTCCATCTGCATTGACAAGCGCATTTACGAATATAATTGAAAACGCAGCCAGATTCTCTAAAAAAACTTTGAAAATCACAGAGACAGATTCTCAAGATTTTGTAACAGTCATTATTGAAGATGATGGTATTGGAATCCCAGATGATAAAAAAGAATTAGCAATGCAACCTTTTGTCCGTCTTGATGAATCCAGAAACGAAAAAACTGGCGGGACAGGTTTGGGACTTTCAATCGCGAAAACAGCAATTGAAAATCATGGCGGGGAAATTTTATTAGAAGACAGTGATTTGGGCGGATTACGGGTACGGGTTGTCTTGCCCTTGTAAAAAATGGAACGATTATGAATTTATATAAATATGTATCTGATGCGATAAATAAAAAATTGGGGTTTTCTGCAAATCTTGAAGTACCTAAAAATCGTGATTTTGGGGATTTTTCAACCAATGCAGCAATGATTGGCGCAAAAATCTCTGGCAAAAACCCACGTGAATTGGCAAACGAAATTACTCCAAAATTACAAGAATTAGATTTTATCGAAAATGTCTCTGTGGCGGGACCTGGTTTTATCAATATAAAAATACGTGATGATTTCATTTTGAAAAACGCATCTGCACCAAAACAGATGAAAGTGGAAAAGCCATTAACAATTGATATGGATTACGGCGCATACAACGTCGCAAAATCTTTGCATATTGGGCATCTGCGTACGTCTATTGTTGGGGATACATTAAACAGAATTTTTAAATTTATCGGGCATAAAACAATATCTTATAATCATATTGGTGATTGGGGGCGCTCTATGGGTTTAGTGATTGCATGGATACGTAGACTTCATCCGGATTGGCCTTTTTTTCAACCAGATTTTGATTCATCCAAGGATTATTCAAAATATACCATTGATGCCGACGAATTGAATACTTATTATCCAGCAGCGGCATCTTTGGCAAAACAAGACGAATCTTTTATGGAAACAGCACAGCTTATAACTGCAGATTTACAACATGGGCATGCTGGATATAACGCACTTTATAATATATATATGCCGATATCTTTGGCGTCTATGAATGCTATTATAAAAAAATTGAACATATTACCATTTGATAACACACTTGGTGAAAAAAACGCTGCGCTTTATGAACAAGACGTTGAAAAA
>CAMVPZ010000057.1 GCA_947169505.1 uncultured Pseudomonadota bacterium | reverse complement strand
GTGCAACGACATCAACAACCAATCCAGCTGCCAACAAAGATTGTATACGTCTGTCAAAACCATTCAATGCGCTTGGTGCAACATTTGCCGTCACAACAACTGTTTTTCCGGCATTTTTCAAATCCATCAACAATTGTATAAATTCATCAGTACTTGCACGTTTACCAGCCAGCGCACAAACATCGTCCATCATAAACACATCACATTTACGACAATAATCTTTGAATGAAAATATCGTTTTATCACGCAAAGAACGTGCAAAATCAGCAACAAATTGGCCACCTGTCATTTTAACAATACGTTTGTTTGACGAATTATAAATACAATCTAATAACGCGGATTTTCCACAACCGCTGGCACCGTATATGAACAATTGTGAAAAAGAAGCATTTGACAAAGCAATTTTTTTACATGCCGCCACCGCAAACATATTTTCATCACAACAAATAAAATTATCGAAACCGTTTTGTTTTACATCATTTTTAACCGGAACATATTCACAAACAACATTATCATTCGCAGAATTAACATTTGCCAAAGATGCACCAACACATATATTTATATTCAAAGAAAAATCCGCCGCTGTGCTTTCAAGAATTTTTCCGTATTCTTTTTTAACATAGTCGGCGGTGAATTGGTTTTGCGCAACAACATTTAAACAATTTTGACAAACCTGAAATTCCAAGGGCGCAATCCAAGTCGTGAACGCAGCAGAATCCATTTTTCCCGCAACTGCCACCTTGATTGATTCTACGTTTATGTTTTTTGTTGCTATTGCTTGCATGCTATTTGCTCCTTTACCTTCCTTCAAAAGAGTTTTAAGCCGTATTTTTTATGGTTATAAACCACACCCACATAAACATTAAATTATACATTTAACACTTATGCGTGCCCTACCCTTTCTCTCGCTTTTGTGATTGATATTTATCAATCGTTTGGATACCAACAATGTATAAGATTAATTTCAGTTTGCAACCAAATGTTAATCAATTTTTCATGATTTATTTTTTGACAACGATTCGTTTTTTTCTTGGTTTTTCGCAGTTTGTATATACACTGTATATACATATAAAAAATCAATTTAAAACATAACCACCATCTTGTTTTCGTATTAAACCTTGTAATTCTAAAACAACTAAATCACTCTTGATTTCCGGAACCGTTTTTTTGACAAGATTTGCCAATACAGATTCCGACACCGGTATCATACCTAACTTATCCAAAATATCATTTTTTGGTGTATTAATTTTTTTATCTTTTTGTATTTTTTCATCATCAAAAAAATCTTTTACCGACATACACAAATTTGCTTTACCATTTTTTATCAAAGAATTTGGCCCCATCCTTCTTGCATCACTTGGGTGTCCAGGTATTGCAAATACGGGCTTTTTATATTCAATTGCGAATCGGGCGGTGGTCATACTACCTGATTTCATGTCAGCCTCACTTATAATCAACGAATCGGCTATACCTGCAATCCAACGATTTCTTTGCACAAAATTCGTACCATTTGGCTTCATTCCAACAGGCATTTCGCTTATTATCGCACCACGTTCCATAATTTCATAATAAAGTGATTCGTTTTCTAAGGGCCATATATAATCAACACCGCCGGCCAACACAGCAATCGTTTGCGCATTTCCATTTGATTTTAATGCACCAACATGTGCAGCCGTATCTGTTCCCATTGCCATACCAGAAACAACAACATAATCATGTTCACAAAAACTTTGCGCCAATTCAGCCACAAAATTCATTCCTGACACCGTAGAATGTCGTGTCCCCACAATTGATACTTTCTTTTTATTCAATGTTTGAACATTTCCACGCACAGTTATTATAATTGGATGATTTTTTACACTTAACAATTCACGTGGATAAAGTGAATCATCATCACATATATATTTTATGTTCATATCATTCGCCATATCCATTTCACGTTTTATTGAATCGATAAAATCATTTGATAAATTTAACGAATCAATTACAGAATTTAAATCCCCATATTCATCCAACAAACTGTTATATTTAACAGAACCAACACCGGGCGACCTTAATATCAAAAGTTTTTTCAATAAATCATTCATAATGAAAAAGATTGTAGACAAAACCACAATCTTTTTTAAGTAAAAAATTCACAAAAGCAATATTATTCTTCAACCCAGAAAAATACATAATCTTTTTTTAAATTTTCTAAATTTGGATGAGTTCTCCAATCTTCCTCTGGATTTTTATTACCAACACGTATCATATCGAAACGTGGATCGTCTAATTTTTCATCTACTTCTTCTTTTGTGTAATAATTTTCTAAATTCACATTTTGATTTACCACAGTTGTTCCACCTGCCGATTGTGGTTTGTTAACACTGCTGTATGAATTCGCAGGTGTTATAACCGGAAATCTTGCTGCAGAGACACCAGACGAGGCGGTTGACACCGTGCCAAGTGTTGTTTTTGGTTTAGCACGTACAGTACCAATTCTGGAATTTGTAGAAGTTGCGCCAGATTTAGCAGCAGTTGTTGTTGCAGCCTTGGCTGGTAAAACTTTAGCAGCGGGCGCACTTGACCCAGATGTTGATGCAGGTTTAGCCCCCAAAACACGAACGGACGAAGCCGCAAAAGATGTCACAGGGATAATCAACAAAGCTAATAATACCAATTTTTTCATGTTCATTTCTCCTTAAAATTTAATTTACAAATTCGTTTATTAACGCACGGGTCTCTTCATCACTCACCTGATTAGACTCTTTAAGAGTTTTCAACGCATTAATAATATTATTGTATTCAGTT
The DNA here is from genome assembly GCA_947169505.1 of uncultured Pseudomonadota bacterium. GTDB lineage: Bacteria > Pseudomonadota > Alphaproteobacteria > Rs-D84 > Rs-D84 > Enterousia. The sequence goes on along the minus strand of CAMVPZ010000057.1, from coordinate 2,150 downwards.
GGATTTTTTTCTTTGTACACCAACAACTGAGATCTGTATAAATCGGCTTTAGAGAGATTTTTTGCTTTTTGTCCCATAACCTTACCATCAATTAATTTATTACCAAATAATTCCATTACACCAACACCAAGACCTGCACCGCCAACAGTACTGGCGACAATTCCACCAACTCTGGCGCCTTTCTTAGCATCCAAAATGCGTTTTTCCATTTCTTTTTCATCTGCCCAAGAACCACACTCAACTGTTTCGCCCCACATAAAATATTTTGCAGGTATATCCGCAACAGAAATCTTTGCATCATCAGATTTTAATTCCACACGTGTAAAACAAACATTATTTTGTGGATTATCTGTATCTTCTGTCATGGTGGCATAATTTGAAGTATCACTGTATCTGGATGCCCAAACAAAAGTGTTACCAATACCAATATTATTATTGATACATGCGTTTCTTTCTGCTTCACGTCTGTCCACAGTTTGTGCAGGCATCACAGGATCGGTATGCACAGCAACATTTGAATTGCCACCTAATTGATTCACAGAAGCCGTCGAAGCCCCATTCAATTGGTTCACCGAAGCCGTGTAGCGTGGCGCAGCCATGATCATTTTCCCAGACATTGCAGGACGGGCATTTTGCGCCGCATTTGCGCCAATTGTCATTAAAGACAACACAGCCAAAGAAACAATGTATTTCATTATTTATCCTCTCTTTCTTATCAGATATTATACCACAAATTTAAGTCAAAAACAAATACAATTTAATTATTTTTTCCATTTCCATTCTATTTTTGATTCTTTGCCAGAAAACAATCGCATTATATTTTCCCGATGCCGCCAAAAACAAAGCAAAGCGATGGCCAAAAATCCAAGCCCTATACCAAATCCCATAACAAATCCCAAAATCGGTATTAAACAAAATACAACTGTTGCTCCAGCCGAAGACATTCCGGTAGACAACGCTACAATTAACCATTCAATGCCACAAACAACAAACAAAATTGGATTTACCGCCATCAACACACCGAAAAGCGAAGAAATCCCCTTACCCCCATGAAATTTAAGCCAAATCGGGAAACAATGTCCAACTATTGCAAAAAATCCGCACCAAACACCAAAGACATCCCCAACAAAATATTGTCCCAATAATACAGCAAAAATCGCTTTGAACATATCCAACAACCAAACCAATCCGGCCAGCCGCAATCCGCCAACCCGCATAACATTAGTTGCGCCAATATTTCCAGACCCAATTTTCCGTATATCGCCTTTGTTAAACAACTTTGCAACGATTAAACCAAAAGGGATAGACCCCAATAAATAAGAAACTATTATTAAAAAAGCATAATTCATATTATTTTCCTTGATTTTATGTTTGTTTTTTATACAATACCACAAAACCGTTTAAAACAAAAGGAAAATAAAGTGGCAAATCATAAATCTTGTAAAAAAAGAATTTTGGTAACAGAAAAAAAGAACGCAATTAACACTGCACGCAAAAGTGCGGTAAAAACTGCAACTAAAAAGGCATTAAAAGCTATTGAATCTGGCGATAAAAATGCTGCAATTGCTGCAACACGTGCTGCAGAAAGCAAAATCATGAAAGCAGCGGGCAAAACAATGCCTAAAAAAACTGCTTCCCGTAAAGTTGCACGTCTTGCGAAAAAAGTTGCAAAAATTGCGTAATTAAAATTTTTTTGAACCGGCCTGTCGGGGTATCGATACTTTCGTCTGGTTGGGTTTTCTAAGCCCCATTAAAAAACACCGCTTAAACAAGCGGTGTTTTTATCTTATATATATAACTTTAATTCAATGGTGCGCCCCAATGTTGTTGAATGCTGCGTTCTGCATCCATTGGACTCACCAAAACCTGAGGTGTTAAAATAACCACCAATACTTCACGAGATGCCGACGTATCACGTGATCCAGATAACGCCATGAAATCTGCATCACCCAGCCCATATCGTGTATCATGATTTTGTTGTTTTTCAAATCCAGACACAACCAACATTTGACCAGATTCCATAATAACCTCTTGCATGAACGAACGTTCTTCAACCTCTGGCAATTGCAATGTGACCGCACCAATAGTTTGGCTGGCCATCTTTAACAATTCACGCACAGACATCTTGAACAACAACAATATCTTACCAT
>CAMVPZ010000056.1 GCA_947169505.1 uncultured Pseudomonadota bacterium | reverse complement strand
ATTCCCATTTGCGCATTTCACATCCCCAACAAAACTATAATAACACACTTTATCATCAGATGGAATTGGTGTCACAGAACCGTCATCACCCTCGCCATCAACACATTTATTTTGATTGTAATCCCAATTTTTGGTTTCATCATTGCACAAACAAACATTATTTATTGCATCCCATGTTGCTTCGGTTGAATTGCAACATGCGATAGCTCTGGCATTACCTTTGTACAAAGATTCACAAGATTGTTTTGCAACACATTTACCTTTGCCATTAACGATTTTGAATTCCAAATCAGAATCAGTACAAACACAGTGCGGATCTTTCCATTTTGCCACAGAACTAGGCAAATCACAACACGCCTTACCTTCCTCAGTAGAACGACTTGCCTTACAAGAAAGAGTATCGCTTATACATTTCTTATAGCCCGTTACTGCAGGAGAATATTTATTTGGATTTGAGAATGCAACACCTTTTTTGCCACTTGGACATGTTTCGATAGACCACACAGCTATATTAGATTTAGCTGTTGCAACCTCTTCAGAACAAACAACTTTACATGTTTGACCGGTTCTTAAATCTGCAAATGTCTCTCCGCTTAATCCAGAACATGCCTTTGTTTCCATCACAGCACCCAAATTATATTTTTTACCATTATAGTTACATTGTTTATCAGATTTGACACACGTATCACCTTTTTTTACATAACCTGGTTCTGCACACTCCCAATTCCAACAATAATTGTCATAATCGGCATAATATTGCACTTTAATACCTTTGGCTGGTTTTTTGCCACACCATCTTTCACGACAGTCACTCCACTTATCATCCCAACTTACTTTATCCACATCAGAACTTTTGTTAACATTACCCGTAACATATTGTTGCTGAATACATTGACTAACAAACCCAGGCTGTCTGCAAAACATATAAGCTCCAATATCAACATAGTTAGCATGCGTTATTTTTGATAATTTTTGACTTGTATGACAACATTGGTAAACATCAAAATTTTTATTAGCAGACAAAACCTCATCCAACGCACAATCTGTTTCCGAAAATATTTTTACACCAACAACTCCTGCCCCCAAAACAGCTCCGGTAACGGTCGCCGCACCATATGCAATCTGTCCAGCCACAGGAATTGAATTAAACACCAAAGCCGCAGAGCTACCCGCCACGGCACCACCCGCAGTTCCCTCAAGAAAATCTGCCAAATTGGTTTTCCTGTCTTTTTCAGAAGTAGCATCATAAACCATAGCACTTCCAGCAACAACACCAGCCACCCCAGTAACAACCCCCAAAACATTAGTAGCACCAGCAGCGGCAGCAGCTCCAGCTCCACCAGCTCCGCCAGTTCCACCTGCTCCACCAGCAGGTGCTGCAGGCATTTTCGGAGCCCCAGTCGCAGGTTTCACAGCTGCATCCGGCACACTAGGCGCCCCTGTCGAAGCAGGTTTCACCAACGCAGTTGATGGACTTGATGTTGTTTTTGCTAATGCGGTCGATGGACTTGAAGGAGCTTTGGCCAAAGCACTACTTTGGTTTATAAAATTTCCACCCTTAATATAAGAACCATCCATTCCCCTATACTGAATAACGCCATCACTATAAATTTCCCTGTATACTTGTTTGCCATCTATAGTTCCCAAATCCCTTACAAACGACAACCCGCTTTCGCCAGTAATTCTGCCCAAAGGCAAATCAGCAAACGACATTAATGGACAGCAAACAAATCCGACCAACGCAAAAGCAATTTTTTTCATATTTTATCCTTTCCTTTAAAGAATTACTTATGTAAAGATTTTATCATATTTTTACCCCCCTTGCAAATGTTTTTTAAAAATACCGATGCAGGTTTTGACCGTTTTTGGCCAGCCATCGTTTAGCACGTTCAACACCAAAACCATACAAAGAACTTACATTTGCCCAAAACTCTTTTGAATGATCCATATATTTTCGATGTGATAATTCGTGCATTACTACATACCGCATAACCTCATACGGCGCAAACGCAAGCCGCCAAGAAAAAGATATATTCCCCGTTGACGAACATGACCCCCATCGTGAAGATGTATCCCGCAAAGTTATATGTCGTGGCCAATATTCACGTGGTGTTGTTTTTATAATTGCTTTTATTTCATTTAACAATTCCGCTTTGATACAATCACGCACACGTCTTTCAAACATGTCGTCCCCACCCCCAATACAAAGAACTGTTTTTTCAACATTCATATATTTATTAGAACGTATATTGCAATCATGAATTATTTGCACGCTGCGTCCCAAAAATTCCAAAACTATGCCGGGATATATTTTTTCTTTTATTGGGGCAGCATCAAAAATCTTTTCCACCCATTTGCGTTTAGATTCCAAAAACTTCAACACAAAACTTGTTGACGCTATCCATGGTTTTGAAATATGGATTTCTTTTTTGGGATTTGTTTTCGGGCGCAGTGTCACATTACGTGCCCCCCGTCGTGTTTCAATGATAACTGGAATTTTTTCACCATTTGATAATACAAAAAACATTTCCGCTGGCATTTTCTATCTTATATATCTTTTAATTTCTTTTATTATCTTATCAACATCAAAACCGTATTCACGATAAAGTGTATTCGAATCGCCAGACGCACCAAATTTATCAATTCCAATAACTGCATCTGCAAATTCAAACCATGGTGATGGGCTGGACGCTTCGATAACAATTACACATCCACGTAAAATTTGTTTTTTATAACTTTCATCTTGCTCACGAAATACGTCCAAATTTAACATAGATACAACCTGGACGTTTTTAAACCGTGATGCAATTTCTACCGCCAATGGAACCTCAGCCCCTGTTGCAATCAATGTAGTTTTTGCATAGCCCGATTTTGCAGGATAAATTATATAACCACCACGTTCAAATTTCGAATCGGCGGGATTGTTTATTTGTTTGAATTTCTGCCGTGATAAAATTATAGCAGACGGATGTTCATTATCACCAATGGCTGTGCGCCAAGCGTATGCAACTTCGTTCATATTACATGGACGATAGACCATTAAATTTGGAATCAAACGCAACGAAGCCAATTGTTCCACCGGCTGGTGCGTTGAGCCATCTTCACCAACACAAATACTGTCGTGCGAAAAAACATATATTACAGGTATTTTTGATAATGCAGCGATTCGAATCGATGGTCGCATATAATCACTGAACGCCAGAAATGTAGAACCCACAACACGTAATCCGTCCGCCGCCATCCCGTTCATTATTGCCGCCATGCCATGTTCACGCACACCATAATTTATATAATTACCATTAAAATTATCTGGCGCAATATCTTTGGATACGGATGTTTTCACACGGGTATTATCTGCCAAATCTGCAGAACCGGTTATTAAATCCGCCCCACCCCGCATTAACAAATCTAAATAAATTCCAGACAATTCACGTGAAGATATATATTCCGGTGTCTTTGGAATTTTTACACGTGGCAAAACAGAAACAGATTTATTTTTCTTGGCACTTTGTCTTTTGGCAACAATGTTCCACAAAGCAACCCCTTCCCGTCCGGCATACTTAGACATCAATTCCATCATTTCTGTGTCCGTCAAAGCAAATCCATGTGCGGCACTTTTATTTGCCAAAGACGAATCACGTCCCAAAATATTTTTACATTGTATAAATACCGGTCGTGTTGATTTTTCCGCACGTTCTAACGCATGTTCTAATGCACTTACATCATTTCCACGCACAGACATAACATTGAACCCCATCGAACGCATACGTGCATTCACATCAACATCAGTTTGTGCAACACCATCAATAGACAATTTATTATCATCCCACAAAACAATTAAATTGTTTAAATTCATACGACCCGCAAACGAAAGCGATTCGAAAGATACACCCTCCATCAAATCACCATCACTGCAAACACAATATGTTCGTGCATTTATTTTTCGAATTTTTTGTGACAAAGCAAAACCAACCGCATTACCAATACCCTGGCCCAGTGGCCCGGTTGTCGCATCAACACCATCAATACATAATTCCGGATGCCCCGGTAAACCACCATATTTTCGAAAAGTATTCAAATTGCCAATCTTATATCCAGATAATTTCAAAACCGAATATAACAAAGCGCTACCATGACCCGCAGATAAAACAAACCTGTCGATTCCGCCACGTAAATGATTTGCAAATATCACCGTCATCATTTCTGCAGCATCCAAAATAATTCCAACGTGTCCACTGTGTGCAGCAAGCACCGCCCCCAAAGCATAACTTTTGGCGACGTTAGACATTTGTTGTAATTGTTTGGCATTAAATTTCATTTTATGATATTATATCACAAAAAGGATGATAAATAAAATGATAAAAATTTGGACAGATGGCAGTTGTCTGGGAAATCCTGGTCCGGGTGGATGGGGATTTATTGCTACCGACGGGAAAAATATAGCTGAATGTTGTGGCGGCGAAAAAGAAACAACCAATAATAAAATGGAATTAACTGCGGTTATCAAAGCTTTAACTGCTGCAAAAAAACATAATGAAGTTGAAATTCATACTGACAGCCAGTATGTAAAAAACGGTATGCAATCTTGGATAAAAAATTGGAAAAAAAATAATTGGAAAACAGCCGATAAAAAACCTGTAAAAAATCAGGAATTATGGAAACAATTGGACGAATTGGCAAGCAACATAAAAATTCATTGGGTTTGGGTACGTGGGCATGCCGGTGAAGAATTCAACGAACGTGTTGATGATTTGGCACGCACCGCCGCCGAAAGTTATAAATAAATTTATTTGATTTTTTGCTGTTGTTGTATTTTCAACAAATGTTTTTCATACAAACGTTTTGATTGCAAATTCAGCAATTTACAAATATATTCTGCATGATCTTTGGTAAGTGGTGAATAAATCACATCTTCATCAGATACAATATTGAAATCTTTTTCACTCTTTGTAATAGATTGTGGGTTTTCAATTTTATGAGTATATGTAAAAAACACAGTTCCCCCAT
>CAMVPZ010000055.1 GCA_947169505.1 uncultured Pseudomonadota bacterium | reverse complement strand
CAATATATGTACGTTTTATGTGATTTTTTGGTAAAGACATTTGTCGGGCAAATTTTCCATCATTTGTTAACAACAATAAACCTGTTGTTTTAAAATCCAATCGACCAATATATTTTAAATTTTTATATTTTTTATCCAAAACATCATATATAGTTTTGCGCCCCAATGGATCACGTGTCGTAGTCATCGTATTTATCGGTTTATTGAACATATATAATTGTAATTCTGTTTTATTTTTTATCTCTTTACCATCAACACAGACTTTTTCGTTTCCATTAACAAAAAACACAGGTGTATCAATAACATGCCCATCCACAGACACACGACCAAATTTAATCAAATCTTCAGCAGCACGTCTGGATGCCACACCACAATCTGCGATAAATTTAGCCAATCGTATTTTCATTTATTTAATACCTTTGCCACTGCGACAACCGCCGCCACTTCAGCGCGTAAAATTGTTTTACCAAGCGACAAACCACATACCCCAGCCGCATCTAATTTTTCAAATTCAGCATTTGAAAAACCACCTTCGGGCCCAATTAATATTCTGTTAAACTTGGTTTTTATTTCTTTTTTTATTTTACCATGAGCGAATCGTTCATCAGCCACAATTAAACCATCAAAATCCAAATCATTAAATTTTATTGGTGGCAACAATTTTGGAATACTGTTTCGATTCGATTGCTCAGCCGCTTCAACAATAATTTTTTTCATACGTTCCCAATTAATATGATTTGCCACAGTCCTTTCCGTAATCACAGGTTGCAACACCCCCACCCCCATTTGTGTCACCATATTTAATAAATCATCCATTTTTTTAATTGGTGCAAAACATAAAACCAAATCATTACTGGGGTCAATATGTTCTGTTTTATTTCCAATGATTATATGTTTATCATCATCAGTTAAAACCGCACCATATTCATCACCATCATTAAAAACCAAACAATCATTACGACGCATTACACGACGCAGATAATGAACAATATCTTTACCCACCGGAATATTTTTTCCAGTGTCTAAACTTTCATTTAAATAAATTCTTGGTATATTTTGCATTTTTTTAATCTTTTAAGTATAAAACCACTTATTTTTATGATATAATAACAATCATGGCAATAAAGTTCAACATTTTCTCGAACAGCGGTTCTGGCAAAGGTTTAAAAATCTTTGATGCTAAAAAATACAAAGAACATGAACAGGCCCCTGTTGCACGCAAATTCTGGAACATTCGATGGAATGTTGGTGTTTGGTTAATATGCGCATTTGCTTTTGGTCTATCTTTTGCGGTTGAACACATATGGCGGTACGGATGGGGACCAGCCACCCAGCATTGGACACTTTTATATATAAAGAATATGTTCGCAACGTTTGGATTATCTGTTATCGCAGAAATTCCATATTGGTTATCACGTACATTTATGCATCCTGATTTTGCGTGTCTTGCACCTGTCATACCGGTGATTGTCTATTATTTCTTGGTTGACGACACATTAAAAAGCGAATTTAATCCAGCCGGCAAAGATAATTATGATGAAAAATCTTCCCGCAAAGCAACTGCCGAAGACATCGTAAAAATGGGGACAAATTGGAAAAACAAAGAAGGTTTATTCCATGGCTTTATGATGGTATTGGGATATTTTAAATACAAAGGCAAACCCACAGCATTAATGTTTGACGAAAGTTTATCTGCTTTGTGTTTGGCGCCTCCGGGAACTGGTAAAACTGCTGGTGTTGTAAAACCAACGATACTTGATTGCGATACAGTATCAATGATTATTAACGACCCTAAACCTGAATTAAAACAATCAACATCTGGATATCGTGCAACAGTTGGTCCTGTGTTCATTATGAATTGGGCGGGTCAGGATGAACCAGAACGTGGAATTTATTATCCGTCATGGAATCCGTTATCACCAGAACACGTTCCATATAACCCAGAACAACGTGATTTGTATATTGATGCTATTTGCAAAGTTTTGGTGCCAGATGCCAAAGGCGCAAATGCAGATCCGCACTGGGCAAACACTGGACGTGCCGGATTATCCGGTTTGGTTAATTTTATTGTATCCAAAGTTGAACGTGCAAAAGCAGATGATTATTTTTATGCACGTCTTAACAACGGCACATTTAACAGTGATGATGCGGCTGTTTTAGGTGATTATTATTTATCGATGATGAACGACCCAAATGCGTATGCTGCATATGCCCTTTTACAAAAGGGTGAATTAAATACAATGAATTATGTACACATTGGTACATGGGCACATATCCCAGACGCATGGCATGGACACGAAGCATCCCTTTCTATGATTCTTGATTGGTTGACTTCAAGTCAGGTTGCGATTGCAGAAGAAATGGAAGAACGCAGACGTCAAGGCGACCAAATGGTTATGATGTCGGATCCAATGAAAGATTTATTATTAAATGCGGTCGAAGAAGCCCGTCGTTATGCGTATGCACAACGTGCCGTATCTGAATTAACACAACTGGCAAACACGCCTGATAAAGAACGTGGTTCAATTTTTTCAACAATGGTCGAAGGTTTGGCAATATTCCGCAATGCTGCTGTTCGAAATCGAACAAGTCATTCTGATTTCCATTTTTCCGACCTGCGTGGAATGCGTGATCCAAGGGATGGAAAAATTAAACCAGTCAGTGTTTATTTATCTATTAATATGGTTGATGCCCAGGCATTAAATCCAATAACCGCTATATTCATTGAATTAATGTCAAATTATTTATTGGCTCACACACCTGGAACGATTGTTGATGGCGAACGTGTTGGTCCGTGCCCGGTATTATTTGTGTTGGACGAAATGCCAAAAATGCAAAAATTGGATGCAGTTATCCAGGGTCCCGATTTGGGACGTGGATGTAAAGTATCTTATTTGATTATCGGTCAAGACATCCACCAAATCCGGGAAAAATACGGTGCAGATGCGGCGGCAACGATTATATCTACAACGGCGGCAAAAATCGTTCTGCGTCAAAACGATCCCGAAACTGCGGAACAATTTTCCAAAATGATGGGTGAGAAAAAAACCAAAAAAATTGAAAAGAAAGATGGTAAAGAAGTTGAAACCCCAAAAGAAGAACCATTATACACCCCGATGGACATTATGAAATTACCGGATGGAAAACAATTGGTTATTTACCAGGGTTGGTATCATCGTCCAATCGAAGCAGACCAGGAACGTGAATACAAAAACGAAACACCAATCCAGAAAAAATTACATGAAAAAGTATTAATGGGCGAAGCATCCCCATTACCCGAATTTTTAATCCCATCACATCACGCAATTATGGGATACAGCGGAAATCCATGCGTTTTAAATCCACAAACCAAAGAAATAAAAATACTGGAACCTTTGCATTAAAATTTTATAATAACATTATGCGAAAGATAATTTTTCTTTGTTTATTATTTTTAACCAGTTGTGCATCAACAATGCAATCACATTTAAACAACGTGCAAAAAAATTTTTCAAATGGAAATTTTGAAACAACATCAACTGAATCAGCAAACGAACAAAACAATCTTGACTTATTAATAAACGGAACCGCACTTTTCCACGACAACAAATTTGAACAAAGCGATTCGTTATTTGAAGAATTTAACAAAAGAAATTTAAACGAAACATCTTCTTCAATTTCTCGTGAAGCGGCTGGATTATTATTGGGCGGCGGTGTAAATTCGTATAAACCATACATGATGGATTCTTTGTTTGTATCTTATTATCAAATTTGGGATTTATTGGCTTTGCAAGATTGGAAAAATGTACGTGTTGTGATAAATCAATCGTACGAACGTCAAAAAAATATGTCTATTGAATATAAAAAATTAATAGAAGAAAATAAAAATAAAATTACACAAAATTCACAATATCGTGAAATAATTGATAAAAACACTGGTGATTGGTTGGCATTCAGCGATATTATGAATCCTGCATTAATGTATTTATCTGGAATATATTTTTTGAATGACGGTGATTTCGATAATGCGATCACATATTTGAAACGTGCAAACGGTATGATGCCGGAAAACACTTTTATAAAAAAAGATTTAGAATACGCACAAAAAAGAATAAAACCGACAAACACAACATGGCAATTTGTTGAAACCGGATTTGCGCCACGATTAAAAGAAAAACAAGACGGAATATTTTTACCAAATATCGGTATGATATATTTTACTTTCTCAACCCCCTATTTTGACAGCGATACAACAACATTAAATGATTCACAAATGTTGGCAAATGTTGATGCTATGTTTATCACAGAATACCAAGAATACAGAACAAATGAAATTTTACGTTCGTTCACATCTGCTGCATCCAAAGCAACTCTGCAGGCAACCATGTACAATTCGCACAGTAATTCCGCCCCCATTCTTGGGATATTATCATCTGTTTATACGGTTGCATCATCAAACACAGACGTTCGCACATGGGCAACATTACCAAAATATATTTACGTTTCCCGCAAAACAGAATCGAATGATAAAAAAAATAATTTAATATACACACGAATAATAAATGGTAAAATAACAGACAACAAAACAATAGAATTAAAATAACAAACAAAGGAGCAAACATGAAAAAAATAATACCCATAACATTATGTGCTATCTTGGCGGCATGTGGTGGAACCAGTGTTGTTGATTTAAACAACGAAAAAGAAGTTGCAAACATGCAAAACGTAATGGAATTGGAATATCGTGATTGGACAAATACCGCTGAAAAAATGACACAATCTATGATATCAAGCGGCGCATTAAACCAAACTCAAAAACCAGTTATTGCGATTGCCAATATCGTGAATGATACAACACAACGTTTTGATACAGATGTTTTGATAAAAAAGATTCGCACTACATTACTTAAATCCGGACGTGCGCAAATTGCGACAAATTTCAGCGGCGAAGATTTAACAACTGAAAAAATGCGCAGCAAACGCAGTGATGCAGAATACGACCAAAATACAATAGCAAAAACCGGAACTTTGATTGCACCAAACATGTCATTATCTGGAAAAATGTTGCAAAGAAATTTAAAATTGGATTCTGGCTGGTTTTCATCTGTTGATACACGCACCGAATATTATTTACAATTAACATTAACAGATTTGAAAACAGGCTTATCAGTTTGGGAAGACGAGCGACCAATGAT
>CAMVPZ010000054.1 GCA_947169505.1 uncultured Pseudomonadota bacterium | reverse complement strand
TTTGGCTTATTGGCGTTTACCAGTTTCTTTTTAATCAAATCTATGGGAATCACTTTGGGTTTGGGATTGGGGTTGTCATATTTGATATCTTTATTTTTATTCCGCACAAACAAAACGAATACCAACAGCATCTGTTGAAATAAATTTAATATCTTGTGCCGATTCTTTCGTACAAACACCAATTAAATAATTGCCAAATTCATAAAAATACATATGCGATTGATTTGCATCATTGCCGAATTTATATCCAGCTTCATATCGAACAAAGTTTTTATAAAAATCTTTTTTGTCGGTCGTTTTCGGCAAATTCAATAATTCCGCAGTCCCAACAAAATCACGATTTATATTTGTGTTTTCTATATCAATACCAACTTCGGCATTACTTATCGCCACAATAACCCAATTATCTTTGTGAGCAATAGATATAAAACCCGATTTAATTGTCGGGCGACCACGCAAATCTGTCGTAATATTTTCACCACACACATTCCGCACAACAGCATGAGCCATCAAATATTGTAATTTGCGTTTTTCATTTGAAAATTTGTTATATTGCAAAATTTCCAGTTTGGATAATTTACTTTCCAAATCATGTACATTCTTTATTTGTTCAATATTTGACATGTATATTTTCATAGGCTACATTATAAAGGAAAAATATCAAAAGGCAACACATGAAAAACTGGCACCAAATACACGAACAAAGCGCAGGAAAAACACGTTTAGAATTACTTTGGATTGTATATAAAATATTTGGTATAAAATTTTTAAAGTTCATTTTATGGTTTGTCTGTTTGTTTATTGTGCCTTTTGCTAAACCGGCCAGAAATGCTACGAAAAGATATACCAAAATCTTGAATGCATATCAAAAATCGCACAAATTACAACAAACAAAGATTTCGCCTTTGTCCCATATTTATACTTTTGCGTGTTCAATTATGGATAAAATGGCGGCAAATTGCGATAAACATCAAAAGATTAAATTCGCAATTCATAAAAACAAAGATTGGACGCAATTTCAAAAATATATAAATTCGAATACAGGCATGTTTTTAATTTGTTCCCACCTTGGGAACATTGAATGTTTGTCTGCCTTTGAAGACGGGAAAAAGAAAAAAATGCATGCTTTTATGCAGGTTTCACAAAACAGCACTTTCCACGCATTTATGATGCGACACAATATTGCAACAAATACTACTATATACCCAACAGAAAACATAGATATTTCTGTGGCGGGCAAAATGTATGATAATTTACAAAACGGTGATTTGGTTATGATGGCGGGCGATAGAACTTCGGCAACCAATTCCAACAAATTCGAAACTGTTTCATTTTTGGATAAAAATTGCAGATTTCCAATTGGAACTTTTAAGTTTGCAAAATCTATGTCCCACCCGATATTTGCAATATGCGTTATGAATATTGGTGGCGAAAAATATAAAATATACGTAAAAGAAATCCAAGACAAATCCGTACCTGATATAATAAAAAAATATGCACAATTTTTGGAAAAACTGATTTTAACCTATCCAAAGCAATGGTTTAATTTCTTTGATTTTTTCGTATCGGGCCAAGATTAGCCAAAAACCGGCATAAATCATCATTAAAAATATATTTGCATTTTATAAAAATGATATTATAATGTGTTTCGTTTCGGGGTGTAGCTCAGTCTGGTAGAGTACTTGGTTTGGGACCAAGGTGTCGAAGGTTCGAATCCTTTCGCCCCGACCAGAAAATTCAAATCGGCTTTTATGCCGATTTTAATTTTCTCTAAAAGGGGCGAAAGGATGCGCCAGAGCGCCAGGCACATTTATGTGCCACACGGAAACGAAGTTTACGTGAATAATTGGTGCGCATGGCGAATACGAGAATACACAATTAGAAAAATTTAAAAAAATTGAAGTTCACGAAATTTTTTTGATTTTTATTATTGTGTATCGAGGGGGAAATCGCCCCGACCAGAGAGTTCAAACCGCTCGTCAAGGGCGGTTTTTGTTTGATTTACAACACCTGCGCAGAGTTCGAGAGTTGTGTTTTTAGAAAGTGCTGTTTTTAGCCTATTTTCGAACTTTCAACACGATTTTTCACGGGAATTATAAAACATTTCTATCTGTCTTATTATATTTTTATCCATGTATTTTTTAGCATTTTCAATTATATCTATTGGGATTTTAAATCTTAATTCTGCCAAACCGCCAGCCATACAAGCCAAGGTATCACTATCGCCACCCAATGATACAGCATTCCGTAAAGCATCTTCATAAGAACACGCGTCCAGCGCACAAATTATTGCCTGGGGCACAGAATTTTTACATTGTACATAGAAACGATTGTACACTGGTCTAATTTCATCCAAGCTTTGATGTAAGTTATATTGATATTTATTACTTATAGTTTCTTTTATCTGTTGTATTGGAATTAAATTTTGAATCATAAAACCCGTTTCCAAATAAGCATGTACTGCATTTAAACTTTCTGGATGATTATGTGTAATTTTTGTAATCTTGTCCGCTTTTTTTAATAAAGATTGCTGGTCTTGCTTAACATTAAAAATCGGGCTTATACGCATAACACAACCATTAGAACTAGAATTGATAGAAACACCAGTATTAACCCATTGCAAAAAACCTTTACCAAAAGCGGCTATTTTCCCATTCTCGTAAGTACGATTTTGATATTTCAAAGCCCATTTGCACAATGTTTCTTCGATTGTCCGTTTTGATATTAAATGATCAGCAACTGCGCAAGTTAAAATAGTATCATCTGTAAAACAGCAAGATTCATCAAACAATGAAAAATCCTTAGTTTTGATGTTATGAAATTCAAAACGAGAACCAACTATATCACCAATAATAGAACCAAGCATTTCTGGACTCCTGAAGCTTATATGACTATTATATACATATTATGAAAAAGTTAAGAAAAAATTATCTATCTCTCTCCCAATCTGTATAATCTCAGTTCGCAAACCGCCATCCCTGCACGACCAGAAAGTTAAAGACCGCTTTCAAGAGCGGTTTTTTGTTTGGTTTTTAATACTTCCGCTGAGTTCGAACTTATCAATTTCCAAAAATGCTATTTTTAGTCCATTCTCGAGCTTTTTATATACGGAATCTTACTCCTAGTCTCGCAGTAGTATAAATATAAGAACCATCATTTTCCACCGGTGCATCAACGCTTCTAAGGCCAAAATCAAAGGTCGTTATATCCGAATACCTATAGGCGATACCCAAATGTAAGGCGACTAGTGCTCCATGATCATTATAAGAACTGTTAAATTCACCTAACCCATTATTTATAGTCATTTCCTTTTTACCCCAACCGTGTCCTAAACCTAATCCAACATAAGGAACAAATTTATCAATTCTAAAATCAGCATATCCATTTACAAGGAAAAATATATCATTAAATTCAACTTTTATCTTATCACTTACCATGGAATTATACTTTAATTTGCCATCTTCGTAATAATGGTTATACCCCAATTCCCCTTCTAATCTAATATGAAACCACCCTGAATCATTTATAGTCCAATCAATACCTACCGCTGGCAACAATTCCCACAATAGCCCAGAAACATCGTATTCAAAACCAGTAAATCCGGTATTTCTTTCAGCTGTTTTTATAATATAATCACCAAATTTAGTATCATTATCAACATATATATCCGTATCACCTATACCCATTTTTGTTGAAAAATAATATTCTGTTTGAGCATTGGCAACACTTGTCATAGCAATCATACTTGTCAATAAAACAACTTTTTTCATATTTACTCCTTTTTGATTATATTCTTATTCTAAAATATGGTTTCAAAATTTTCAATATTTAATATTCGTTTCACCTCTTCAATCTCCCGCCCTATCTTAATAATATCGGCTCGAGAATTGTTCACTAAGCACGACCAGAAAATTCAAATCGGCTTTTATGGCCGATTTTAATTTTCTCTAATAAGGGGCGAAAGGATGCACCAGAGCGCCAGGCACATTTATGTGCCACACGGAAACGAAGTTTACGTGAATATGGTGCGCATAGCGAATACAAAAATACACAATTAAGAAAATTTAAACCGACACCATGGGTGTTTTTTAAATTAACGTTCCAACAAACATGTCTTTATCAATACCGGTTATTTTAATATTGCATATTGTTTTATCAGGCAAAAAATCACCCAAAATTTTTACATCTATATCGTCTGGGGTTCGTGCAATATTATTTTCTTCCACCAAAACTGATGTAGTTTTACCAATTTGATTTTGCATGAAAACTTCACGATTTTTCTTTACTACATCCATAATTTTTTTAACACGCTGCTTTGAAATCGCACGATTTATTTGATTTGGCATTGTGGCCGCCACTGTTCCAGGACGCATTGAATAGGGAAACGCATGAACGTTTATCAAATTCATTTTTCGCACCATATCAACCGTTTCATCAAACAATTCGTCTGTTTCACCCGGAAAACCGCAGATTATATCTGCACTGAAAGAAACTTTGCCATCTGCCAATTTTACCAATTCCATCAATTTTTTTGAATCATGACGGCGACGCATAGCACACAGAATTGTATTCGAACCAGATTGCATTGACAAATGCAAATGTGGCATAAATCTGTAATCTTGGCCCATTAATTCGATAATCCTTGGCACTTGGGGCGAAGCAGGATCAACCGAAGACAATCGAAATCGTTTAATTTCTGGAACGTCTGTCAAAATTTTTGCGCATAAATCAGCCAACATGAATGCTTTGCCCTGCTCTTGTATTGCATACGAAGCAGTATCAACACCGGTTAATACAATTTCATAAAATCCGTCTTTGATTGCATTTTTGACGTCTGCTAATATTTCATTGTACGGGAAAGACACATTTGGTCCACGCAAAAGTCGTGTCACACAATAGGTACAATCATGATTACATCCATTTTGAACCTGGATAAACTTCTTAGATAATCTGGGTTCGTTATCTTTGAACACGTCTATGACCGAACAAGAAGTATCAAAATCCGCATTTTTGATTGCATCAACATACGATGATAACTTCATTTTATCAGCATTATCAATAACCAATGTATGTGGGATGTTTTTGAATAAACCCGGATTTCTTGTTGCACCACATCCTGTCACAAAAACAACTGCATTTTTGTTTTCACGTGACAATTTACGCACAGTTTGCGCACATTGGCGTTCAGCCTCACCCGTAACAGAGCACGTATTCACAATAATAGCAGTATCAACAATACCAGCCAGCATGCGAGTTATCTTTTCACATTCCAAAGCATTAAGCCTGCACCCAAAAGATAAAGTTTTAATATTCATTTTTTTATTTTCTGCTTGCTTTTTCAACATTCTTAATGCATTATATCGTGGATAAAAATGATTTCAAC
>CAMVPZ010000053.1 GCA_947169505.1 uncultured Pseudomonadota bacterium | reverse complement strand
AATTTTATCTGTGTTATCGAACGACGATGAAGAAAAAGTTATTGAAGAACCAACACTCGAAAATGTTGAAATAATACCAGATATCAACGAAGATGAAACCCAAAATGATACATCTGTTGAAATTACAAACACAAAAATAACTGACGATGACGAAGAAGATTTGGAAAAACTGTTATCTGCAATGACACCATTGGAAGAAGACACTGTTGAAATTCAATCCACAGAAGATATCATCGAAGAAACACAACCTGATTCTGCCGACCTTTCTGTTGATGCAACATTGGAACAATTGGCAACAGAATTCGTTGAAAACCAAGATAAAATTGCGGCAGAATCAAAAACAAATTCTCGCAGCAAAATCAGTAAATTACGCAGCATTTTACCGTTCAAACAATCAAAACACAAAGACCAAGGCTTGGGTGATTTGTTTGGATGGGCCGGGATTGCTGCAAACGACGAAGAATTTTCTGTACCTGGATTCTTTACCAGTGCAGCAGGAAAAAAATAAAATATGGAAATTGAAAAAATTCTGCTTTTATTGAAAAATTCCGGATTAAATGTCCATGGTGTGGACAGCAATTTTATATATTTTGATGATCCTTCGTGTATTTATACTGCATTTGATAATATATTACATTATGCATGGATTGTGATATTGGTTTTAACCGGAATAATGTTATTTGGATGGGCTTTGTTATACATAAAAAACGGTGTAAAAATAAACGACCTTTTTAACAATGCAAAAACTATTATTTTGATTTTTTGTGTATTAAGTTTGGTTAAACCCATTGTGAATTTTATATATGGTGATAATTTATTTGGACGAAATTGTGAAGTAATGAAAGTATCTTTGTCTAATGTCCAAGAATTATTAAATGTGCGAAAACAAACATTATCAAATATGGATGAAAATTCATTATATGAATCTTTTGATATGGTTGATTCTGGAATAGTTGGCGAACCAGATTCAGTATCTATTGATGATATTGATGACGAAGAATTTGGCGATACAGAATACGAATAAAATTTTATTTTTTATCCAAAAAATGCATATTACGTGCAGAATGAACAATGTTTCCCGCCACCAACAAATGATCAAAAAGTTTTATTTCCAATTTTTCCAATGCATTTTCTAAATCTTGCGTAATTTCTATATCTTGGGTTGAAAATGTTGCGCTTGCAGATGGATGATTATGTAATAAAACAATACTTCGTGCATTTAAAACCAGCGCTTTTTTAATTATTTCACGTATATAAATTGCAGCCCAATCCACAGTTCCCGTACTGTGTAATCCATCTTCCAATAATTTATAATTAACATCCAAATAAAACACGTGAAATTCTTCGATTTGTTTATCGGCCAATAGCAATTTACAATAATTTTCCAATTTATGATAATTATGAAATATTGGATTGTTATCAAAAGTGACTTTATAATCCATTTCTGTTATTTTATGAATTAATTTGAAAAATGTAGCAACATATTCTTTTATACCATCATTTTTCATCAAATCTTCTTTTTTAGCAGACAATAACATATGTATATTTCCATACTTTTTATACAACTGTCTTGACAAAGGACGCACATCACGTCTTGGTATAACAAATGTCAAAAGCAATTCTAAAATTTCATATTCTGTCAATTGGCCAGCAAGAAATTTTTCACGAAGTCTGGCTCTGTGACCTTGTTGTAAAGATTGTTTTTCTTTTTGGTTAATCATTTAACATTTTTTCAGTAAATATTATAACCCCATCTTCTGTTATACCCAATGTATGTTCCCATTGTGCAGACAATCCGCCATCTTTGGTACGCACAGTCCAACCATCTTTTTTATCAATTTCACATTGATATGTTCCTGTATTTATCATTGGTTCAATAGTAAACACAAATCCGGGTTGCATTATCAATTTATCATACGCTTTATCATAAAAATGCAATATGTTTGGATTATCATGCATAACTTTGCCTATGCCATGTCCACAAAAATCACGAACAATTGAAAAACCATGTGGTTTCACAACACTTTCTATGACTTTGCCAATTTCAGAAATCGGCACACCCGGTGCACAAATAGAAATCGCTGCATTCAAAGCATCTTGGCATGTTTGTACCAATTCACGTGCTTTGTTTGATACATTACCAATCAAGAACATACGTGAAGCGTCCCCATGAAAACCATGATATTCAGCCGTCAAATCAATATTTACAATATCACCGTCTTTTAATATTTCGTTATCATTTGGAATACCATGACATACAACATCATTAATTGATGTGCATATACTTTTTGGATACCCCATATAACCCAAATCAGACGAACGAGCACCATTTTCTTTTAAAAATGCTGCAACCAATCTATCTATTTCACCAGTTGACACACCCGCAACGATATGCGGGGTTATATAATCAAAACAACGTGCAACTAAATCACCAGAAACACGCAATCTTTTAAAATCTTTTGGTGCATATACAGACGATAACATTTTTATTTCCTTCGTTTTAAAGATAATTTCGCAGCCCGTACAGATAATTTCAACGAAAAATCACGAATTAAGATTTCAGGTTGCATACCATTAGTTCTGCACATTTTTTCCAAATCATTTAATTTGGATAAAACATTAACAATCTCATCAGCTGGCCATATTTTCACAGCCAGATTAAATTTATCTGCGACTTTCCAAAATAACTTTGGTAATTGTCCATCAACAACGGCAGATAACAATTTCGTAAAATGAATATAAAGCATACGTACCAACATATTCGCATCCGCACCACTGTATATCAACCTGTCCAGCGCAACCATCGTTTGATTTATATGTCCAGCCGTCAAAGAATACATATAATCGTCTGCACTGGTTGCAGATGTATCTGGCAAACATTTTTCAACATCTTCTAAATCAACAACATGTTTATCTGAAACATATATTGCTATCTTTTGTAAAAAACTGCGTGTTATACCACGGTCCCCACCCATATGCGATAACATATAAGACATCGCATCAGGCGTTATTTGACGAATACCCGCCTGGGCAGATAATTCTTTGTGAATCAATGCTTCCAATGTTTTGGTATCGTCTGTATAACATGCAATGGCCGCTATATTTTTACCTTCTTCAAATAATTTTCGTAAAGAACCGACACGCAAATCACCCGCTGTTACTATTATAGTTGCACACAAAGACTTTGATGTCACCAATTCGGCTATTATTTTCGTATCACTGTCCCCTGCCCTTGATATTATTACCGCTTTACTTCCACCGAACATTGATGGCGAACAACTTTCTGCGAAAACAGCATCTTGTTTATCACGCAAATCATCTGCATCCAAAGCCAACAAATTATCTTTTTCGATTTCTAATTTTTCAATGGCTTTGTCACACAATTCATCAACCAGACCGGCATCAGGCCCATATATCAACACCGCATTGATATTTGATATTCCCGAATTAAAATCTGTTTCTTTCCACTTCATTTATTTGTTTTCCGCTTTTTGAATTTCAGCGATTGCACGCATGCCTATTTTGTTGGACAATTCATGTATTGCATTTATAACAGCATTATTATACGAAGCATTTGCAGCCACAAGATATCGCACAAAAGTATAACTTTCTGCTGCAGATTCAGAACCATGAGCAATTTCTTTATCGCCCTGTTTTAATATATACGAAGCATTCAACCGAACCTCTTGCCAAACAGCATCCCCAGCACGTTCCAAAGCCTTATATTGGGTGACAGGTTCTTGCAAATTCACAGTCAATGTATATTTGGCATTTTCTTCATGCATTCCGCCAAATTGAGAATTCAAAGAATTCCTTAACTCTATTCCGTTAATACCACTTATTGGCGCAACATAAATATCTGTTGTGTCACCTGAAAATATAGGTTTAAAACTGCACGCAGTCAGCATTAAAAATAAAATCAATCTTTTCATTTGTTTTTCCTGTTGAACTTTAATGTAATATTAGCTACACTTTTATCAAATCGCAAGAGAGAATTAGTGAATATTTTTTTAATCCTTTTGTCTTTGATAATTATGGCAGGATATTACGTAATGTCCAGACCTTCCCAGCGTATTGTTCAACACGAAACCGAATATTCTATAAAAAGGGCTGATTTGCGCTCTATTGCGGAATGTGTCGTGGCTAATCAAAATGCGGCTATGTACGGCGAAGAATTCGTTGATGATTGTGTTGAACGATATGACATAAAAAGCCAATATGTATGCATGACCCATTCTTATAATGTTGTTTCATGTGAAGCAGAATCCGGTAAAGCACCATCTTTTAATTTCATAATCACAACCAGCTCTGCTTTGCCTGTTGAAGAATACAACAATATGTTGGAAGTATTGGAAAAATATTATCCAGATGCTGGGACTTTTGGGGTATTTGTCGATTCTGCGTTAATGTCTGCGGGCTCTGTATCACACCGTTCTATACCAAAAAAAATCATAGATGCTGCCGGATTAACAGATGGTCAGCTGACATATATAATGCAATACAAAATTCCAGAAGCCACTATTGAATACCCTGTGGTTGACGGTTCCGATATAAATTGCCCACCAAACACCATGAAAACATACCGTTTTGGCAGATGGCAATGTGTTGAATACAATTATAAAACTTCCTGCACAGGTGACACAATTTGGGATAGCGTATCAATGCAATGTGTTGCAGACGAAAACCGCATGCCACTTTGTTCTAATAATCAAACAGCTGTGTTAATAGACAATGTGTGGGAATGCATAGACCCGTTTTCTGACAAAGTATGCCCGAATGATATGATTGCCCGCTTAAATTACACTACTTTGGAATGGGAATGTGTGGTTGACCCCAATATTACAAAAGCGGCTAAAAAATGTGATAACGTGGCAAAAACTCCAAGAATACATGGTGGTGTCGGCGCAACATTACGTGTGCGTTCTGTATCTTGTACAGACTGTGAAACCGCTGTTGTTGACGAAGAAACTTGTGAAACATATTGTATTCCAGACCCAAAAAAATTAGAAGATTCAAAATGTTATGCAGACGACATATCAATGTGTACAGGACCAAATCGTGCAATTTATTTTGGATTTTCACCAAAATCAAAAATCGATGGAATTACCGCTCTTGAAAATGAAATTATCAATTTAGACCAAGAACACAGCCAAAATCGAAAATTTAACTGTATGGATTGTGGAAATGGCGAAATAGACACCGAAAAATCAATTTTCCCATATACAGCGATTTGTAAGTGATAATGATACGACATTATTAAAAACACGATAATACAAATGTTTTTTTATCAGAACTGACTTAAGCAATTCACGAGCTGATACTATTCATGGTTTGTTGATGTTTGGAAAAGATATTAAAATGTTTATCAAATATACAAATAAAAAATAGTTTGAAATTGCTATATGTCTTGATACTATATATTGCATGAAAATATTCATTATTTTTTTAATTTTAGTATTTGTTGGTTTGATAATTAAATCAGTCTATCACAAATCTAGTAATTCAACATTTTGGCCACAAAGAT
>CAMVPZ010000052.1 GCA_947169505.1 uncultured Pseudomonadota bacterium | reverse complement strand
TCCGCTTTCGGACTCTAATACGGCATAATATGATTTCTCCTGCGCCCCGGCAAAGTTGGCGCAACGAATTTCGAAGCAAAATGGACACCAAAAAATATAATATTAAATTGGTATAATGGTGATACCAAAATCACCCCATCGAATAATGCTGCAAATAATTGCACATATGACGATGCATTAACAATCCCATCAAACCCACCATCAAAAACGGGATATGTTTTTGCCGGGTGGAAAATAAAAGTCCGCCCAACGATGGATTTTTCCACATTAACATCATTATCAACAGGTGAAAAGCGTTGGGCAAAGGGATTATTTCAAAACGCCGATTATTGTTGGTACAAAGAAGGTACTGGCTACGCCACCCAAGTATCATGCGACAGCGATATCGAGTTTGAAGAGCTGGAACTCCACGAATGGAAGGTTCAATTCAGCACCGGTACAATGTACGGCACTGGATATTGCAGTGCCAAAAGCGGTAATCACAGCAGTTATACATGGCCAACAAACGATTCATCAAATTGGCTTGCCACATACGATACATTAGAAAGTACGAGCGGAGAAAAGAAATATTGTTGGTGTCAGGCAACAGGATGGAAACCAAGTACAAATAATCCAGATGGCACAATATATGCACAAAGTTCGGTTTCTGCGTCCTCTGCTTGGGTGTTGGGCACCGGCTACGGCTCGGCGGCCTATTGCGCCCAGAGCTGCGCGGACCGCTGTTCGAGCAACGCATTGTACTACTCCGCCTTTCGGCGGGCGGTGGCGACTGGTTCCGGCAATTAATGCCCCAATTTTTGCTTACGCAAAAATTGCTGCGGTTAACGATTTAACGCTCTAACGAGAATGCGAAAAAAATTTTTCATCGGTTAAAAAAATCGCCAATCGGCGATTTTTTTGTTCTTGATTATATCATATTACACCATAAATGGCAGGTTTTCCAAAGTGCCTTCGGTCACACGGACATTTACGTCGATTAACATAAATACAGAATCCGGTGTTTTTGTCGGTTTCGTTGAAAATATGTGTGGCGATAATAAGTGGCTGGTGTTAACAGTTAATTTTGTCACCAGGTGGTCATCGTCCAATAATGTATATATTGGTCCAATATTATTTGGTGTGTTTTGACCGATTTCATGTTCGTTTTGCGGACAACGCAGACCGTCCAGGATTGTTTTTACACGATTGTCTATGTCTGAATGTGGCACACCCATAATTTCAGGGTGCATTAACAATATATCCAATTCTGCAATCATTTTCAAAGTCGGGCTGATTACCGGATTCCAATCTATGCCACCAATATGTCGGGTTATAACAGGGCTTTTTTTTGCGTCAGGCATCATAAATTTTGTCAAATTGTTCCATGGTTGTAATGTTACCAATTTTTTTAACTGGGGGTGAAATTGCATACGGATATCGGCGATATGCTGGGCCCGCTTTTTGGGGTTCGTTAATATATCACCATAGTATAATAATTTGAATTTCATGGTTTATCCATTTGGTTTAAATTTTTGTTGTTTTCTCTTGATAATTATATCATAAATTGCTATATTTTCCACGTAAAAAGAAAGGATTTTTAAATGGCAGTTAATAATGAATATACAGGTGATTCAATTAAAGTTTTAAAAGGTCTTGAAGCGGTCAAAAAAAGACCGGGAATGTATATCGGTGACGTTGGCGAAGGTGGGGACGGTTTACACCATATGATTTATGAAGTTGTTAATAATTCTATTGACGAAGCAATGGCCGGATATGCTGATACTGTGTATGTTTCGTTGAATGCTGATGGGTCAACAACAATTCGTGATAATGGTCGTGGTATGCCATTTGATATCAATCATGAAACAGTCGGTCTGCGCTTGAATTAATCATGTGCGAATTGCATGCCGGCGGAAAATTTGATAACGAAGGTAATGGTGCTTATAAAGTATCTGGCGGTTTGCATGGGGTTGGTGTATCCGTGGTTAATGCATTATCTACTTGGTTAGAAGTTCGTGTTTGGCGTGGCGAAAACGAAGCACGTATGACTTTTAAAGACGGTGTACCGACAAGCGATTTAATCGTGGTTAAAAATGAAAGCGGTATTGAACATGGAACTGAGGTTACTTTTTTACCATCACCAGAAACCTTTACAGGAACAAAATTTGATTTTGACACATTGGAAGTTTGGTTGCGTGAACAATCGTTTTTGAATGCTAATGTTCATATTATTTTGGAAGATTTACGTGGACCAGAAAAAGTTGAACGCAGTTTTCATTCTGCTGATGGATTAAAAGGCTTTGCAACTTATTTGGATAAATCCAAAGAATTGTTGAATACAGAACCTATTCAAATGATTAAAACGATTGATGATTCTTATATCGAAATTGTTTTACAATGGACAACTGCTTATACTGAAACTTCATTATGTTTTACAAATAATATTCCAAATCGTGATGGTGGAACACATTTGGCGGGATTTCGTGCGGGTTTAACACGTGCGCTTAATAAATATATCGCCGAACAAAATATGAAAAAGGAAGTGAATTTGTCTGGCGAAGATTTTAGGGAAGGTTTAACCAGTATCGTCAGTGTAAAAATCCCGGATCCTAAATTTGGTTCGCAAACCAAAGATAAATTGGTTTCCAGTGAAGTTCGTCCTTTGGTTGAAAATACTGTGAATGATTTGCTTTATCAATATTTGGAAGAAAACCCAACAATCGCAAAAATGATTATTGATAAGATTATTGAAGCGGCTACCGCTCGTGAAGCGGCACGTAAAGCCCGTGAATTATCACGTAAAAAAACCGGACCAGAATTGGGAAGTTTACCTGGAAAATTGGCTAACTGTTCCGAAAAAGACCCAAGTAAATGTGAATTGTTTATTGTTGAGGGGGATTCGGCTGGTGGTACCGCAAAGCAAGGTCGTGACAGAAAAACCCAGGCAATTTTGCCATTACGTGGAAAGATTTTAAATGTTGAACGTGTGCGTTTTGATAAAATGTTGGGATCAGACACAATCGGCGCACTTATTACTACGCTTGGCGCCGGTATCGGCAAAGATGACTTTGATATTGAAAAATTCCGCTATCACAAAGTTATTATCATGACTGATGCGGACGTTGACGGACAACATATTCAAACATTGTTGATGACGTTCTTTTATCGTCATATGAAAGAGGCTATTGAACGTGGTTATATTTATGTTGCAAAACCACCACTTTATGGTGTGACACGTGGTAAACAACAAATATATATTCAAAATGAACGTGAAATGGACGATTATTTATTGGATCAATTGGCAACAGACGGTATGATTGAGACGGCTGATGGTCAACAATTGGCTGGGGCTGATTTGAAACGTTTGTTGGAATTGGTTGATGATATGAAAACTAATTTGCAATCATTGAATCATATTATGCCGCTTCGTTTTGTAGAAGCATTAGCGTTGAACAAAGTTTTCGAAAATGAATCTGCTGAAAATTTCGCAGCGGCAGAAAATATGTTGGACAACGAAGAATTAGAATTCGAACGTGGCTGGAAAATTTCCAGTGATAGTGAAGGTATTAAAATCACACGTACCTTGCGTTCTGTGACAGAAAAACATGTTTTAACACGTGATAGAATCAATGGACCAGAAATTCGTGCATGGCAAAGAATGTCTGGACGTGATGAATTGATTGAAATTTTTTCAAAACCAACAACTTTGCGTGTTAAATCTAAATCACAAAAAATTTGGGGCGCATTCAATCTTTTGAATACTGCATTTGAATATGCGAAAAATGGTTTAAAGATTCAACGCTATAAAGGTTTGGGTGAAATGAACGCTGAACAATTATGGGAAACAACGATGGATCCAAATCATCGTTCGCTTTTCCAGGTTAAAATTACAGATGCATCACAGGCTGATGAAGTTATTTCTATGTTGATGGGTGATGTTGTTGAACCACGTCGTGATTTTATCGTTGAAAATGCGTTGAATGCTAATTTGGATGTGTAAGTAATAAAACAACAAAGGAGAGAATATGGTGGATTATAAAATAAACAAAGATGGTGAAATTGTCTTTGAAAATGGGGACAGAAAAGTAATGGAATCAGATCCTTTGTTTGAAGAATACGCCAGACTAGAATATGAAGTTTTGAATAATCACCATAATTCTACCAAAGACCCTATTAAAATTGCACGCTATAACGAATTGAAAAAACAGTTAAATATAGATGAATCAAATCGGGCTTTTGATGCAGCGCGTGAAAAAATAAAACAAGAAATTATTGCTGCTGATAAATCGCCCGATAATTCTGTTCTTTATGCTGCTATAACAAAATTTAAAAAAAGAAATGGATAAAATATTTTCTGCATCTTGGTTTTTTGATTTAGAGTCTCGTTTGTATGAAATGGGTTTGGATAGTGATGATAAATCTTTTGATGAAATTAAACAAAATTTATCAAACCCAAAAAAATTATCAATGGATGAATTTGCGTCTGCGGTTGCTTATGTGATTTTGGCTGGTGGTTTTTCACAAAAAACTGCCAAACGTATTCACAAAATTATAATGAAAAAAATGCCGGAAAATCCATGCACAGAAGATTTATTAAAAATTTTTAATAACAAAAATAAAATAAATGCGATTTGTAAAGTTTGGAAAAACAGAAAAGGTTTTTGTGATGGCTTTTATAATTGCAAATGTTTAGATGAAAAATTAATTTATTTACAAACTTTGCCGCATATTGGAAAAATTACCGCAAATCATTTGGCGCGAAATCTTGGTGAAAATGTTGTTAAATATGATATTTGGATTCAAAGACTTGGTGTTATGTACGGTGGAAATAGCTGTTTAGCGCAAAAAATAGATAATGGAAAATTGAACAGGGATATAAAAAAATATTGCGATGAAATGTTTGAATGTTTGGAAAATGAAACAAAATTACCACGTGGTTATATTGATGTGGTTTTGTGGAAGTCTGCTCAAAACGGTTTAATAAAGGAATTAAAGAATGGATGTGAAAATTGAACAATCTTGGAAAGATGTGTTAAGCGCAGAATTTGAAAAAGATTATTTCAAAAAATTAACCGATTTTGTGCGGGGTGAATATTTGTCCGGTAAAACAATTTATCCAGAGCCTAAAAATATTTTTAACGCATTTAATCTATGCCCTTTATCAAAAGTCAAAGTTGTTATTATTGGACAAGATCCATATCATGAACCTGGCCAGGCACACGGGCTTTGTTTTTCTGTGGAGTCTGGGGTTGATTTGCCACCATCACTGATAAATATTTACAAAGAAATTGAAAGCGATATCGGGCATAAAAGCATCACAAATGGTGATTTGACGGCATGGGCGAATCAGGGGGTTTTATTGTTGAATTCTACTTTGACGGTTCGGGCACATGCAGCGACTTCACATTCTGGTATAGGCTGGGAAATTTTTACAGATGCAGTTATAAAAGCACTGGCGCAAAACCGAAAACATGTTGTTTATATGCTTTGGGGTTCTTTCGCTCAAAAGAAAGCAGAATTTGTTAATGCGACAGAAAATTTGATTTTAACCAGTGCGCATCCATCACCTTTGTCAGCATATCGTGGATTTTTTGGCAATCATCATT